>CAZXWQ010000025.1:0-11443 GCA_964644545.1 uncultured Dehalococcoidales bacterium
ATGCCGAGATTGCGCCAACTCATATTGCCAGCCTGCCGGTAGCGGTCAACCTGCAATGCCACAGTGCCCGCCACAAGGAGATAATACTATGAATATCGCTTATAGTAGAAGTATGAAGGGGCTCCGCCCCTCTTTATGAAATCCTTCCCCCTCTCCTTTGCTAAGGAGAGGGGGATTCACCCCGTTAGGAACTCTAACGGGGTAAAGGGGGTGAGGTAGATAAAAAATATCACATCACCAATCAGTCCTGAAGTAATAGAAAAACTCACTGTAGGGACTCAGGTCCTGATTTCAGGGGTCATCTATGTCGCCCGTGATGCCGCTCACCAGAGGCTTATCCAGGCCCGAGAAAAGGGAGAAAAGCTTCCCTTTAATATTAAAGGTCAGACCCTGTATTACATGGGCCCGGCTCCAGCCAGGCCGGGGCAGGTTATTGGCTCATGCGGCCCCACTACCAGTAGCCGTATGGATATATACACTCCCGGTCTAATTGCCGCCGGGCTGAGAGCCATGATTGGTAAGGGTGACCGTTCACCAGCAGTTAAGGAGGCGATTAAGGAACACAAGGCTATTTACTTCGTTACCATCGGTGGAGCCGGCGCTTTACTGGCCAAATCTATTAAAAAGGCTGATGTTATAGCCTATGAGGACCTGGGCACCGAGGCTATCCTGCGACTTGACGCAGAGGACTTCCCCGCTATTGTAGCCAACGATATCTACGGAGAAGACCTGTTTGAAAAGGGCAAAGCTGAATACTACAGGGTTAGATAGGAGCAATGGACTGTATTTTCTGTAAGATTGTAGCCGGTGAAATACCTTCCGACATTATTTATCAGGACGAAGAAGCCATTGCCTTTCGTGATATTGAGCCTCAGGCACCCGTTCACCTGCTTATCATTCCCAGAAAGCATATCCCTTCTCTCACCGACCTGACTGAAGCAGAGTCGTCTCTTGTAGTGCACATGGTAAACATTGCCAGTCAACTGGCAGCAAAGGAGGGTATCTCCACAGGTGGGTATCGCCTGGTGATAAACTGCGGTGAGCAGGGAGGGCAGTTGGTACCCCATCTCCACATGCACCTTCTTGGCGGTCGGCAGCTGTCAGGAGCACTGGGTTAAAATAGCTGGAATGAGAAGGGCATTATGGACAACGAAGTAAAAGAAGGCCTTAGTCAGTTCTTTTCTGCCCAGAAAAGGCTGAATCAGCTCGGTATTATTAACTCGAGGGACTACATAGGAGATATTGGCAGGTACCTTTGCCAGGCTATCTATGATATGGAGCCGGTAAAAAACCCATGGCAGGCTGGTTATGACGGCATGATAGGCACCTCTAAGGTGCAGGTCAGTATTAATAACTGCCCGCATGGTACTCCGGTAAGACTGGCGGAACCTGCTGAATACGACGAAGTTATTGTGGTACTCGGTCCTAATTGTTTCTTGAGACCGCAGAGCTTAGACGGTGATTTTATATTCTACCGGTTCACCAGAGAGGAAGCCCTTAAGAAATTCAAATTTTCAAGCGGCCGGTATATCGGCGGCCGAAGCACCTTTGCTCAGGGGCACGATAAAGTCCTCAGCGTGAACTGAAACGGCACCCCTGCCTTAGCCTGACCGGTGGTGCTCAAGGAAGGTAAGCAAGCCAGCAATGCTCTTGGCATCACAGAGCCTGCCCGACCCAAGAAGACCTGAAACCTCACTTATCGGCACCCGGACTACCTTGATACCCTCCGTATCCTCGGCATAGAGCTGGCTTGGAACAAGGTCGGTAGCCAGATAAAGATAGAGATATTCACTGCAGTAACCCGGTGCTGAGTAGAAGCCGCCTAACCTTTCCAGCTTTTTCGGCAGGTAGCCTGTTTCCTCCTGCATCTCGCGGCGCACCGCCGCCTCCGGGTCTTCATCCCGGTCAATTCCACCTGCCGGTATCTCTAGCAGTTCCCTTTCCACTGCCTTGCGAAATTGATTGACCAGCAGGATATTGTCATTCTCATCAACAGCTATAATGGCCACACAATCACTGTGCTCGACGATTTCCCGGGTGGATTCCCTGCCGCCGGGCATTTGCACGGTATCCACCCGCAGCTTCACCGCCCGGCCATCGAAGATGAGCTGGCTGGATAGCGTCTTCTCCTCAGTCAACTTAGACCTCCTCCTCTAGATGGCAGATAAGCGCCACCTCGTCGCAGTTGGGGAATTTGGGACACCGGTAGCATTCTGTCCAGACCTTCTGCGGCAGCTCCATTTTATCTATCTGGGAAAGGCCAAACCTCTCAAAGAAGGCGGGCTTGTAAGTCAGGCAAAAAATGGTAGACATGCCGAGCTCCCTGGCTTCCTCGATGCAGGCTTCAACCAGCTGGTTGCCAATACCCTGCCTCTGCTTGTCCTCAACAACAGCCACCGACTTTATCTCAGCCAGGTCTGACCACATAACATGTAGTGCCGCACAGGCAACCATTTGCTCCCCCTGTCTGATAACAAAATAGTCCCTGATATTCTCGTATATCTCGCTCAAAGAACGGGGTAGCATCTCGCCCTTTTCGGCGAAATAGTTAATTAATTTGTGCACCTGGTCGGCATCAGTGATTCTGGCTTTCTCTACTGGATTCAACTGGCTGTTTTCCTTTCAATTTTTTCTCAAGAGAGCTATAGAAAGAGGCCTCTGGATGGATTCTCAGAAACCTGACCACGTTAGAACTGCGCTTTACCGTAACAGTTGCACCGCTCGGCAATGACAGGTTAATATGGCCATCAATATTCAGTGTTGCTGGATGAGTAGCCGTTGTAACCAGCTTGACTACCGATGCAGGTGGCAATACCAATGTGTAGCTCGAACTGAGGTGAGGTAATATTGGTAATAACAGGAACTCCCTGGCCTGGGGATGCAGGATGGGGCCACCGGCTGCCAGGGAATAACCTGTACTGCCAGTGGCTGTTGCTACAATCACCCCGTCTGCCTTGTAGGTAGTTAACGGCTCTCCATCAATAATCGCCTCTACGTATATTACCCTGGCTACCGCCCCCCGTGCTATCACCACGTCGTTCAGTGCGTAGAATGTACGCGGCTTATGCTCTTCCTCTACAGGGGAAATCTCTGCCTCAAGCAGACACCGCTCATCAATCCAGCCCTCCCCTGCTAGCAGTGGAGCCAGCTTCGCCATAGCCTCCTCAACGCTGAGTTCCGTCATAAACCCCAGCTTGCCCATGTTTATTCCGGTAATAGGGGTCAGACCGGGAACCACTGCCTGGGCAGCCCGCAGTATAGTACCGTCGCCACCGATACTGAGGACCAGGTCGGTGTCGTTCACCTGCGCCCTGGCAGCATCCCCCTCCCAGGCGGAGCACAGCCAGACAGAAACACCGCTGGAGCGCAGGAACTGCTCCAGTTTCGTGGCGAGGCCAGAAGCCGCCTCAATCATTGGGTGATAGAGAATACCAATCTTCTTCACAGCTATCAGTCCGTGGTAACAGCAATGAAAGCAATCACCTGTGAGGACAAATCAAGTGTAGCATCGGCAATCTGGAGTGTCAAGGTAGTGTTCTCTTTCATATGGTCGGTAACATATCAGCCCCCCTTCGTCATTGCGAGGAGCCCTTCCCTGAAGGGCGACGAAGCAATCTCTCCCCTTGACTTTGCTTACATTTGACGCTAATCTATCAAACTAGTGAGTCAACTAAGTTTAGCGGGAGGTATACGAGAACAGAAATGGAAGGAAGGATTGTTTACTTTGATAACCCCGGTCCCGAGAACACGGAAGAAGTGCTCCGTATCGCCAGGACCAGGGCTGAAGAGCTAGGTATCAAGACTATCATAGTAGCTACTACCGGGGGAGGTACCGCGGTCAGGGCTACCGAGGTCTTCAAGGGGTTGAGGGTAGTCGCGGTCACTCACTATACAGGTATGAGGGGCCCCAATATCCAGGAATTCACCGAGGAAAACAGGCAAAAGGTTGAGAGCAAGGGCGGGGTAGTGCTTACCACCATGCACGCCTTCACCGGGATAGGCGGAGCCATGCGCAAGAAGTTTAATATGTATCTCCTCGGCGACGTAATAGCCAACACCCTGCGTACCTTCGGGCAGGGGATGAAGGTAGTCTGTGAAATCAGCATCATGGCGGCGGATGCCGGCCTGGTGAGCGTCGATGAGGATATTATCACCATAGCCGGTACCGGCAGGGGGGCAGATATGGCTGTTGTGCTCAAACCGGTCAATACTATGGACTTCTTCGACCTCAGGGTAAAGGAAATCCTCTGCAAACCCCACTTCTAGTGTATTGTCTTACAAATAAGTTGATTAAGTATCAAGGGACAGATAATCTGAATCCTTATGATAGTTCCATTGGTTTGCCACTCGGCACTCAATGTACAGATTAAAGGTATTTCCGAGACAGGACACCAGGAGGTCGTTTAGTAAGAGAACTCTCGTAGTCCGCTGTCAGTACCCTTGCCATACGAAACAAAAGACGGGGGGCAGCCATTCATTGCTCTAGTGCAATCAGACCTCTCTTGGCCAGAGTTTGGTGCCACCCTTATGCTCAAAGCTGGAGTTCACCCTGAGATAGTCTCAGAACGCCTAGGGCACGCTACAGTGGCCTTTACCTTGGATACCTATACTTCATATATGTGTGGTTCCGGGGTTACAGGAAGCGGCTGCGAAAGCATTTTACGAAAAACTGCAACAGGCCCAACATAAGAAGGGAGCAACACGATTGATTTGAGCAACTGGATTAGCAAAAGATTAGCAGAAAGTTTAGTACAGAATAAAAAATGAAGATAAATGATTAAAAACTGAAGTTAAAACTGGTACCCCTGGCGCGACTCGAACGCGCGACACGCGGTTTAGGAAACCGCTGCTCTATCCACCTGAGCTACAGGGGCGTATGCTGTATTCTGAAGCTAAAATGCTCCTTATAAAGCCTTCCCTAAGTATACATGACTAAGATTTGCTAACAGGCTTTTTCATTAGCCTCACTTGCATGCCTTACTTTATCAGCCATTTCATTATACCTGGGGTTAAATGCCTCGTCAAAGTGCCGGGCCGCCGCTTCCTGTAGACCGGGGGTGACATGGCTGTAGGCAATGACCAGGACTAACTTTCTGCTATGCAGCATAAGCCGCCCCCCCCATCCGATTTCCTCTTGTGTAGTCCTTAGCAGCGATTATTCTTGTTTTAAATAGAATTGTTATCTCACTGCACCTTCTAGCGAAATGGTTAACCTCAGTCAGTGGCCTCGCGCACCCTATCATTCTTTCCACTCGTGACGGAGGATACCGCAGTACAATACGTCTCAGAATGGCAGCAAACAGGCCTCCGGGCACTGCCTTCAGCCTCTTGCGAAATAGGCGCTTATGCCCCTTTACCCCAGATTTGAGCAGAGCGGTATCAGATGGGTTTTCCTCCAGCACGTCGTATATGCTGCTGATGGGGTCCACCTCAGTCCTGAACTGGCCCATCCACAACACTTTGCCTTAAATAATTACATGCCGCTCACCAGGTGTCGACGTGGGGGCGTTTTTTGCCGGTACGCGCTGGGGCTGGGGGCACCGACTTCAACGCGCGAGTGACGATATTCCGGGATTCGGCCGGATCGATGACATCATCTATCTCGAAGTAGCTTGCCATGCTGATGGCCTTGCCGTGCTCGAAAGACGCCACAACCCTCTTTTCAAATTCTGCCTTTCGTTCCACGGGGTCCTCGATGGCCATCAGCTCCTTGCGATAGCCGAGCTTCACCTGCCCCTCGAGCCCCATACCACCGAATTCGCCCGTAGGCCAGGAGACGGTAAAAAGCGGGGCATGGGAGCTGCCCCCTTGCATAGCCTGGCCACCGAGCCCGTAGGATTTGCGCATCACAATGGTGAAATAGGGTACCGTCAGATTGGCGCCCACAACGAACATGCGGCAACAGTGGCGCACCAGGGCCGTCTTCTCAATCTCCGGTCCGACCATTATACCCGGGGTGTCGCTGAGAAACAGTATCGGGATGTCAAAGGCATCGCATAATTGCATGAACCTTGCCGCCTTGTTCGACGCGGGGGTGTCGATGGCGCCGGAGAGGTGCACCGGATTATTGGCGATGAATTCAGGGTGCTGGAGCAGGTTTTGGAGAAAGGGTATGTTGGTGGAAACCCCCTCTATCTTGAATTCGCAGAGGGCACGGTAGTCCGGTTGGCGGCATCGGCAAAATCGGTGGAACTGGAATGACCGATGCATTTTGCCAGGAGGCTGTCATAGTGGGGGCTGGTCTGATACCCGGCATAGCCGGAGGTATCCACCCTGACACCATGGCCCGAAGGTACCTCGAATGCAGATAGTCGTCCCCCCCGGGCGGGCAATGCCATCCTGACCCATGGTTTCTATATTTATCCGTGCCTGGATGACATATCCCCGGGGCTCGGGTATGTTCACCTGTTCAAGCCCCAGGTCCGCAAGGCTGCCTCCCCCTGCGATCTGAAGCTGGGTCTTCACCAGATCAAGGTCCATCACCTCCTCTGTTACGGTGTGTTCGACCTGGAGTCTGGCGTTGGCTTCGATGAATGCATAAGCAGCATCATCTCCAGCCGCATCGGCGTCCACCAGGAATTCGAAGGTACCGGCATTGCGGTAGTTCACCGCCTTTGCCAGCGCAATCGCATCCCCGGCCAGCCGTTTGCGCAAGGCCGGTGATACACCCGGGCCGGGTGCAAGCTCTACCAGCTTCTGGTGCTGCCGCTGGATACTGCATTCCCGTTCCCAAAGGTGGCTCACCCTGCCAAACCCGTCACCGATAATCTGCACTTCGATATGTCTGGCCCGCTGCATCAGCTCTTCCACGTACAGCTCACCATTGCCGAAGGCCTGCAATGCTTCCGACTGGCAGCGGGTATAGGCCTCCTCCAGTTCATCAATACCGAACACCTGCCGCATACCACGGCCACCGCCGCCGGCCACGGCCTTGACCATCAGGGCACCGTCATCTCCCAATGAATCGAGGAATCTTCTGGCCTGGTCCAGGGTTACCGGTCCGGATGACCCGTTCAGCACGGGCACGCCGTAGCGCGTCGCCAGTGTTCTGGCACGGGCCTTGTCACCGAGTGCTTCGAGGGTATCCACACGGGGGCCTACAAATATCAGGCCTTCTTCCTCGCATCTTCGCGCAAAGCCTGCGTTCTCACTCAGGAAGCCGTAGCCCGGATGGATGGCATCACAGTTGGTTTCCTTTGCAGCGGCAATTATCTGCTCGATGTCCAGGTAGGCTGCAGAGCCTACACCTTTAAGCGTGATAGCCTCGTCGGCTTTCCTTGTGTGGAGGGCGTTTGCGTCGTCTTCAGGAAATACCGCCACCGTGGGCATGTTCAGCTCAGCAGCCGCTCGCATGATACGAATGGCAATTTCTCCTCGATTGGCTATAAGTAGTTTCATGGAAAGTCCTGTCCTCCCGTTCTATGTTGTATGTAGTCAGCAAAAGTGGGACAGTTGGAGCCTTTGAAGTAATGGATACCTCAGAGGCCACTGCCTTTCTCTCTGGCGTTTCAATTATAACCCCTTCTGAGTTTCAATGTCTTGCTCATCATCAATCAAGAAGAAAAACTACTGCCCTAAATGTAAATCCTTAATCTTTACAAACTTACTGGAGCATTGAGGAATGCTATCATACCTAATAGCTGAAGGTCATAACATAGTTTTGTTGCCTGGATTCATTGAACATTCCGCTAGAAGGCGCAATACGGCCTTGTGTCCAACAAGATAAGTGATATACAGGTAGATTGTGCAGGCGTTCCCCATACTCAGCAGTGCCGCAGAGAGTACCAGAGACCAGTATCACCAATCGAAGCGCTCAAGAGCGCACCCGCGAAGCCGATGAGAGTCACTTCCCGGCCCAAACGGGTTGCGTCTTCGATGCTGCTCACATCACCGACAGTCGAAGCCAGGCCCGCGCTCGGCGGGCGAACCGCCGGGGGCTCAGTTCAGATAACGCCCTGGCGAGAAGTCACTCAGACAGCAGCGAACCGGGTTTGAGCATCAGCCGGACTATACTACCACTGAAGGCAGCGGAATCTGCCCCGGTGAGTACCCGGTGGTCGTAGGTAAGGCTACAGTACATCATTGGTCGGACAACAACCTGCCCGTCGACTACCACCGGAGTATCCTGGATACCACCAGTCCCGAGGATACCAACCTGTGGCTGGTTCAGAATGGGGGTGCTGAAGCTGGGCATCCCTGTTGCCCGACCGGCTGTCGACTGGCTTCCGCCGAAGACGCCCACGTTGGTTAACGTAAAGGTACCGCCCAGGGTATCATCGGGCATCAGCTTGCCCAGTCCGCCTCTCTCCTTGATACTCTCCAGCGTGTTGTGAATCTCCAGCACCGTCTTCTGCTCGGCGTTGCGTACTACTGGTACAATGAGACCCCGCCGACCATCCCGCATCTCGAAGTCCAGGGCGACGCCGACGTTGATGTCATCCCAGACGAGTATCTCTCGCTCCACCAGACTGGAGTTCATCATCGGGTTCCACTTCAGGGCCTCGGCGACCACCTTGACAAACAGGTCGGTATAGGTGAAGTGAACTCCGGTCTGCTCTTCCCTGGAGTTCAGTCTTTCACGGGTCTTTATCATCTGCGTCATATCGATTGCCAGTGAGCCTGATAGCTGCGCGGAGACTTGAAGGCTCCGGTGCATGTGCTCTGCCAGCGCACGTCTGATTCCACGTACAGGGATGGCTTCTTTGACTTTCTTCCCGTCAACCTCGGAGCCGGGAGCTGTCGGACCTTTTCTCTCTTCAGCCATCTTCCGCCCTCACATTGACCTGACTTTGTCGTACTCCTCATCGGACTCGGCGATTATGCCGATAAGTTCTCCGACGGGGATTCTGTCATCTGAGACATCATTGATGATGTGCAGGATGCCGCTGTGGCTGGCCTCCAGGTCATAGCTGCTTTTCTCCGTCTCCAGGACAGCTATCACCGCGCCTGCCTCAACCTTGTCGCCCTCGCTGGCGAGCCATTCCATAATCTCCGCGTCATCGATCTGAGCCCCAAGACTGGGTATTCTCACTTCGTGCATGTTCTAGTGCCAGCTCCTTTCTCTCGGATGGTACTGTCCTTATACCATCTCCTTGACAGTGCTCATTATGGTCTCCGCGTTGGGCACAAGCTCCGGACGGTTGACCAGTGGCAGGTTCCAGCCGGCTAGACGCCTGAACGGGGCTTTGAGCGACGGTATCAACTCAGGACTGTGTTCGCTTACTCTGAACAGTATCTCTCCGGCGAACCCGGAACGCTTCATCGCCTCGTGCACGATAAGTAGGCGGCCGGTCTTCTTCACGGAGTCGACAATCGTGTCGACATCCAGGGGTACCAGCGTCCTCAGGTCAACGACCTCCGCACTGATGCCCTCCTCGGCGAGGTTATGAGCCACAGCCAGGGCATTGTGTACCTGGAACGAATAAGTCACGATAGTGATATCAGTCCCTTCCCGTTTGACGTCCGCCTTGCCGAGGGGTATCAGGTATTCCTCATCGGGCACATCCTGTACATTGGCGCCGCGCTCAATCTTGCCATCCTTGTGGCCAAAGTAGAAGTTCCACGCATGGTCCCAGAACATCACCGGGTTATCATCCCTGATTGCCGATTTCATCAGTCCCTTGACGTCGTATGGTGTGGATGGCATGACTATCTTCAAGTAGGGTGCGTGGGCGTAGAGGGCCTCTGGCGACATGCCATGGTCATTGTCACCGTCTCCAACCGGACCGGCGATGACGCCGTATATAGTTGCCGGAATATCACCGGGAACGTACCGGCCGACGCTCTTACAGCCCAGCTTCAGGAACAGTCCGTCAAAGGCACAGAGGCTGAAGCCGGCGTTCATGTAGATGCCGATGGGCCGAAGCCCCCTGTAGGCAGCCCCCATGGTCATACCGGCAATAGCCAACTCACAGATGGGTGTGTCTTTGATTCTATCGGCGCCGAACTCATCGTATATGTCCCGGGTCTGGCCGTGGACATCGTTCATGGATACGATGTCTTCTCCCCACATCACCACCTTCTCGTCCCGGCGCATTTCTTCTCGAAACGCCTGGTTGAGAGCTTCAATGTATCTAATCTCAGCCATTTATCTTCTCTCCTTAACTGTCCTATAATCCGTCGATTGCACTGGCCTTGAAGTACTCAAGGAACGACGGTGATGGCAGACTCTCGACTTCCTCGATGGTGGTTCTTATCTCTTCTGCTACTTCCGCCTCAAATCTGTCAACGTCCTCCTGGGACAGGACTCCGAGTTCCCTGAGCTGTTTCTCATACCTCGGAAGCGGGTCATACTTCTGCCAGTCCTGCGCCTCGCCCTTGGGACGGTATATCTGCGCGTCGCCCTCATAGTGTGCCCGCATTCGCCAGGTATCCGCGCAGATGAGGCTCGGCCCTCCGCCAGCCCGGCACCGGTCAATGTGTTTCTTGGCGACAATGTACATGTTGAGCATGTCATTGCCGTCGACAGTCTCGTGCGGCATTCCGTAGCCGGCTCCCCTGACGGACAGGTCATCGATGTTGTAGGACTTGCGCCAGGAGGTACCCATGCCGTACTTGTTGTTCTGGATGACGAAGATTATCGGGAGCTGCCAGGCCGCAGCGACCACCATCGCCTCGTGGGTGGGTGCCCGATTGCTGGCCCCGTCTCCCTGTATGAAGACAGTCACGTCGCCGGTCTTCTGGATGACATTAGCCACGGCAGCGCCGACGTATCTCACTGAGGGCTCTCCCAGTGAGCCGCTGCTGCCCAGCGCACCGAGTTCAGGTGTGAACAGTAGCGAATGCTCGGCCATTTTCCCCAGGCTCTGGGCAACCGCATCCTTGAGGGTGAAGCCCGGCTTGGCGAATTGGCAGAAGTATGTCCGGAAATTGGGGTGAAAACAGTCGGTCTCAGTCAGGTTGTTAAGGATAGCAATCGGGATTACCTCTTCCCCGGGACCCCGATGCCCGCTTGCCCGACCGGTAACCTTGCTCTGGATGGCAAATATCTCCGCCTCCCCCCGCCGGGCAGTGAGGAGGTCACGATACAGCTTGAGCAGGACCTCTTTCGATGGTAGTTGTAGTGATGGTGCTTCCATGTCTTTCGGTTCCTCCTTTAATAGATTTCGTACCCCTGTTGCCGCTAACAGCGTGCGCGGCAGTAGTCTAACACAAACAGTGAGTTCAAAGCTTCAGGGTATTCTCCACGGTCGTTTCGACCGTGACTTCCTTCATGACCCGGTCCTTTGCCTTAGCATACAATGATGTTGGATAGCACTGCAAATATGTGCCTCCTGCTCATCCTTTGTCAAGATACGCCCTGGAAACAGGAAGGGTTTGTGATATTGGGAGAACCAGGCGCCAGTGGGTACAATGGAGTGATGAAGCCAGCGAGTATCGACCTTGAGCTTTCCCGCGTCCAGAACATGGAATCAGGCAAGTAGATAGGATATTATATTACTAT
>CAZXWQ010000025.1:11543-12820 GCA_964644545.1 uncultured Dehalococcoidales bacterium
TTTCCCGCGTCCAGAACATGGAATCAGGCAAGTAGATAGGATATTATATTACTATGCTTCCGCCAAGTTCTTCAGTTTGGTCAGCAATTCCACCGGTAATAGGCGCGGACACAGATACAGCGCCAACAGTGGAATGGAGCCTGACATATAGAAATAGACTGGCGGGTTAGATAAGCTGCAGAAATCAGGAAACAGGAGGATACTATGAAGGCTTGTGTTGCCACGGGAGAAAAGAGGCGTATTGAGTGTAAGGAGATACCAACGCCAACAGTAGAGCCTGGATGGCTCTTGTTGAAGACGAAATACGCCTGTATTTGTGGTAGTGACCTTGAGTATCTTGACGGCTCTTTCGGGATGATTGGTCACGGTATTACACATCCCGGAGCTATTATGGGACACAGGATGGCTGCCGAGATGGGAATCAAGGAGCTGCCTGCTATGTCAGGCATGATGATACGTCCGGACTCAATACCGGGACACGAATTCGTGGCTGAGGTGGTTGAAGTTGGCGAGGGAGTTAGTGGCTGGTCAGTGGGTGACCGTGCCGTACCGTTTGCTGGTAGACCAAATCCATTTGGGCCAACGACACCAGGTTACGAAACGTATAAATGCATGGCGGAGTATTTTGTGTCCACGCCACTTGGCATAATGAAAGTGCCCGACCATGTTTCTGATGAAGAGGCGGTGTTTGTGGAACCACTTTGCACCGGTAATGGTGCAGTGGCAACAGCCGGTGTAAGACCAGGACAATCGGCGGTGGTCATCGGTGCAGGCAAGATTGGGTTGCTGGCAGGAATGGCAGCTAAGGTAGCCGGTGCAGCACCGGTAATCAGCATTGACCTGGTGAAATCACGCCTGGATAAGGCTCTTGAGATTGGAGTCGATGCTGCGCTAAACGCCAATGAAGTTGACGTTATCACCGAGGTAGCCAGGCTTACCGGTGATGGTCCCGATGCCATTCTCATTTGTGTTCGTGATGGCAGGGTGTTGAACCAGGCGGCAGAGATGGCAAAGGGCGGCGGTTCGACCATCGTATTGGCTGGCTTTGTCTTACCGATGGAAGTGAACCCGATGCTCTGGACAGTAAAACGGCTCAAGATATTCGGCATTCTGGGTGGCAGTATGGTAGATTCAATGTACCTGATTTCTCATAAGCAGATTGACCCAAAACCGCTAGTTACCGAGATTATACCGTTTGATGATGTTCAGAGAGCAATTGATTCGGTCTATAACGGCGAGAATATAGCTGTTCTCTTGAAGCCATAGAGCCTTAGTGC
>CAZXWQ010000025.1:12920-14830 GCA_964644545.1 uncultured Dehalococcoidales bacterium
GGGTGAGGTAGATAAAACAAAACCTCTCCCTTGCCAGTCACCAACATTGTTGCTATACTAACCTCATATTGCCCTGATACCACCACGCATGATATCCAGGTAGTAGAGTGGCTCCAGGATAAAACGGCTTCCCAAGCAGAAGGAGGGAATTTATGGTATGGCAACCAGACATTGATGAGCTTAATAAACGCAAGCAACTTGCCCACCAGATGGGCGGTAAGGAAGGCATTGAACGACAACGCTCACGGGGCAAGCTGACTGTCCGCGAGAGAATTGCCGCTCTCGCTGACCCCGATTCATTTCATGAGGTAGGCGAGCTTGCCGGTACCGCTCATTATGAGGGTGATAAACTGGTGTCATTCACGCCAGCAAACTCAGTGATGGGTATATGTACCGTGAACGGACGCAAAGTAGTCCTCAGCGGCGGCGATTTTACAGTACGCGGCGGAGCCGCTGATGCTGCGGTTCGCAAGGGTGAAGCCCAGAAGCTAGCCTTCGAATGGCGTCTCCCTTACATCCGTCTCCTCGATGCTGCCGGGGGTAGCGTTCGTACCTTTGAGCAGATTGGCCGTACCTATATTCCTATCAACCCGCCAACATACGGGGTTCAGCATCTCCTGTGCACGGTACCCGTTGTCTCAGCGGTGCTGGGTTCAGTAGCTGGACTTCCCGCCGTAGAAGCCTGTCTGGCTCATTTCAATCTAATGGTGAAGAACATCAGCCAGGTGTTTGCCGGCGGCCCACCGGTGGTCAAAGCTGCCCTGGGCTATGACATTACCAAAGAGGACCTGGGAGACTATCGGACACAGGCGGAGGAGGCCGGTGTCATTGACAATGTGGTTGAGAACGAGGAAGACGCCTTCATAATGGTAAAACGCTTCCTCAGCTACATGCCGTCCAATGTATGGGAGATGCCGCCGCATGTCGAGCCTACCGATGACCCCAACCGCCGTGACGAGGAGTTGCTATCAATCATACCCCGGGACAGCAAAAAGGTCTACAACCCCTATGATATCCTGAACCGCGTTCTGGACCAGGGCTCATTCTTTGAGATCTGTCCGTTCTACGGCCGGTCACGCGTAGTAGGCCTGGCCCGCGTTAACGGCTATCCCGTTGGTGCCATGATTAATAATCCCAGGCACCTGGGCGGCTCTATGGATGTTGCCGCCGGCAGCAAGGTAATACGTTTTCTCCAGCTGTGTGACACCTTTCACCTGCCGATGGTATACTTCGCTGATGAGCCGGGATTCATGGTTGGCATTGAATCGCAGAAACAGGGAATTGTCCGTGCTGGTGCCAAGATGGTCTGTGCCACCTACCAGACCAGAATGCCCTGGATAACGTTCGTTATTCGTCAGCTCTATGGCGTAGCCGGTCAATGTCACGACCGGCCCGGTGGCATGTTCAAGCGGGTTGCCTGGCCTTCAGCGAACTGGGGCTCAATGCACATCGAAGGCGGTGCCAAGGCAGCCTACCGCCGCGAAATAGAAGCCGCCCCCGACCCCGAAGCAAAACGTCAGGAGGTAGAAGGGCGCCTTCAGGCAATAGCCTCCCCCTTCCGAACGGCCGAGGCGGGCAATATTGAGGAAATCATTGACCCACGGAATACACGCCCGATACTATGTGATTTCATCGACATGGCACAGGAAATATTGAAGATACAGCTTGGCCCCACTCCAGGCCCCAGCTACCGGCCCTAGGTTGTGTGGAAGTCTCAAGATTACATTCAGGATAAGTATTTAAGGAGGTAGGTCAATAATGATAGTGGTTTGCGCAATGCTGAAGACAGTAGATGGCAAGGGTGATGAAGTCGAGCAGGAATTCAAGAAGCTCGTCCCCAAGGTTCTCAAGGACCCCGGCACAATAGCCTATGTCCTCCACCGTGCTATAGATGACCCCAACAAGTTCTT
>CAZXWQ010000026.1:0-4125 GCA_964644545.1 uncultured Dehalococcoidales bacterium
AATACCCTCAATCTGATGAAAAAGGTAAAACAACTACTTGACCCCAACGGCATTATGAACCCTGGAAACTGGGAGGTAGCCTGATGACTATTGCTGATTACAAATATAAAGATGCTATACACCGGTGTTTCAGGTGCGGGTATTGCAAGTTCCCGGTCAACTGGATGGATGTGAATAACTGCCCTGCCTATGCAAGATTTCGCATGGAAACCTACTCCTGCGGGGGACGGTTGTGGCTGGTCAGAGCCTGGGTGAATGGTGAAATAGACTGGTCAGAACATTTTGCGCAGATAATATACTCCTGCACGGCGTGTAAAAACTGCGAAGAGAAATGCCCGCTCAGCTTTAATGTTGATATCATTGATATGATAGTCGCCGCCAAGAGTGAGATGGTTGAGAGAGGTTCAATTCCACCGGCAGTCAAGGAGTTCCTGGAGAATATTCAGAGGCAGGGAAACCCCTATGGAAATGCTAGAACAAAAAGGGGTGAATGGACCGAGGGGACAGAAATCGAGCAATACCAGGGGCAGGAGTTTCTATATTATGTTGGTTGTGTAGGCTCGTATGACACCAGGGCGATGGAATCCGCAAAAATGCTGGGGAAGGTCCTTCTGAAGGCAGAGGTATCTTTTGGAGTGCTGGGCAGTGAGGAAAACTGCGATGGTAATGAGGTGAATACCCTCGGTGAAGAGACTTTATTCGAAATGCTGGCTGAAGAGAACATTCGGAAATTCAAGGACCTGGGTGTTACCAGGATTGTTACCCTGTCCCCACACTCATACAATGCTATTAAGAATGAATATCCGAAGTTTGATGGAAGATTTGAGGTGTTGCACCATACACAACTTCTTCAGGAACTTATCCGGGATGGAAAGCTGGATGTCTCCGGTGGAATCAATGCCAGGGTTACCTACCACGACCCGTGTTTCCTAGGACGTTGGAACGGAGAGTATGACGCCCCGAGAAGAATTCTAAGTGCCATTCCTGGAATCGAACTGGTAGAGATGGAGAAGAATAGAGCTGGTGCCCTGTGTTGTGGTGGCGGTGGAGGTAACTTCTATACCGATTTCTTAGGCGGTAGTGAGAGCAGTCCGGCAAGAATCAGAGTAAGAGATGCTTATGATACTGGTGCCAGCATTCTGGCAGTAGCCTGTCCAAATTGTATGACCATGCTCGAGGACGCCGTCAAGGCAGAAGGGCTGGAAGACAAACTAGCTGTAAGAGACGTTGCCGAGATTGTTGGAGAGGCTTGCCAGATAAGATAGCATGAATATAGTGGTATGTATCAAGCGCGTCCCTGATACCTCAGAGGCAGATACATTAAAAATCGATACCTCTCAAAAGGACCTAGAGAAGGGTCTGCTGGCTTTCAAGATAAACGACTGGGATGAGTATGCGCTGGAGGCGGCAGTCCAGCTCAAAGAGAACCTTGGAGGTACACTTACAGCAATCACGGTAGGGCTGAAGGAATGGGACGATGTCCTGAGGCGTGCCCTGGCAATGGGCGCTGACCAGGCTATCAGGATTGATGAAGATGTGGTTGCTGAAGACCCCCATGTTGTTGCCCAGATACTAACAGCACTGATTAAGGACCTGTCATACGATATAGTGCTTTTTGGGGCTCAGTCAGAAGACTTCAGCAGTGGACAACTCGGCGCCACCGTTGCTGAGATGCTGGGTATTCCGCATGCTACTCTGGTAGTTACCCTGCAAATGCAAGACACAAGAGTTCAGGTAAGTAGAGAGATAGAGGCAGGCATACTGGAGTCATACACCCTTGACCTGCCGGCGTTGCTGACCATCCAAACAGGAATTAATCGCCCGCGATATATCTCACTTGGTGGCATTAAGAGGGCAATGAGAAAAGAGCTACGGGTTATGCCGCTCAGTGAGGTAGGCTTGTCTCGACAGATGCTAAACCCAATAGTAAAGCTGGATAAGCTGGAGCTACCCCCTATTGGTAAAGAGGCAGAGATGATACCTGGTTCACCTGAAGAAGCAGCAGACCGGCTGGCAACTATATTACATAATGCAGGGCTATTTTAGATGGCTGAGATACTGGTAGTTGCCGAACACAGAAAACAGACTCTGGCTGATATCTCCCTGCAGATGCTCAGCAAGGGCCGGCAACTGGCTGTCCAGATGGGTGCCGAATTAGTCGCTGTAATCATCGGGAAAACCATCGATGAACATGCAGAACAGCTTGCCCGGTGGGCAGATAGAGTCCTGACCGTAAAGAATGATACTCTGGAAGAACCACTAGCTGAGCCTTATCAGAGAATACTCTCGCCCATTATTAGGGAGAGAAAACCCAAACTTATCTTAATCGGCCACACTTCCTTCGGAATGGACCTGGTTCCCTCACTGGCTGTTGAACTGCAAGCCCCATTGGTGACGGACTGTGTAGACATATCACTGGAGAATGGTAATATTACCGCAATAAGGTCAATCTACAATGGCAAGGTAAATGCAGTACACTCATTTATTCCATGTGATACAGTAATAATAACCGGGCGTGTCGGTGAGTTCCCTGTTGAGGAGACTGATAGTAGGGGAGAGATTGAAGAAATTGATTCGCCTCTGGAGGAGCTTGATTACAAAAGGTTTGAAGGGTACATTGAGCAAGAAGTAAGCGAGGTAGATATAACACAAGCAGATGTCCTGGTATCCATCGGACGAGGAATAAAAGACAGAGAGAATATCGAAATCGCTAATGAGCTAGCCAGAGTATTGGGTGGAATTGTTGCTTGCTCCAGACCGGTTGTAGATTACGGATGGCTGCCATCAGAGCACCAGGTAGGTCTTTCCGGTAAGACAGTAAAACCGAAGCTTTACCTTGCACTGGGTATAAGTGGCGCTTTCCAGCATATAGTTGGCCTGAAGGGCTCCCAGATAATTGTTGCCATTAACAAGGATGCCAAAGCACCCATTTTTTCTGTTGCCCACTATGGGATAGTAGACGATATATTCAAAGTTGTTCCTGCACTTACTCAAAAAATCTCTGAGCTTAAGGGTTGAATATTATAGACCTCATGCCACCATCTAAAATGGAGAGAGGTGAGGTAGATACAGCCTCACGTTTATTTACATAAAGGTAGTTTGCACCATTTATCCTTTCTCTACTCGCTAAATGAATTAGCCAGGCCCACAAATATACTTGCAACATTCGTCTGCATCTTGCATAATTTTATGTGATACTTTCCCGGTTGCATCGTATATAGGTATGCGGGGCAACCTTGGGTGAGATATTAGAACCGAGGACAAACCAAGGTGAGTGCCGTTAAAGAAGACACTAACATTAGAGAGACCTTCGCTGAACTTTATGAGGAGTATATGCCCAAGGTCTATCGGTACATATATTACAAGGTAAGTAATACGCATGTAGCGGAGGACTTAACCTCGACAGTGTTTGAGAAGGCTCTGACTAATTTTAGCAGGTTCTCCAGCAGTAAAGCGTCCTTTTCAACCTGGGTATTCTCTATAGCACGCAATACAATTATCGACCACTACAGGGTACAGGGGAGAAGACGGACCGTATCTCTTGAGGAAGCGACCGAGACAACCCAGGTAGTAACCGGGGATTTGTCTCCCGAGGAAGAATTGCTGAAGAGTGAGGAAAGACAGAGGTTGCAAGTCTGCTTGTCGGAGCTTTCTCGCGAAGAGCAGGATATTATTTCACTCAAGTTTGGGTCTGAACTCAACAACCGCCAGATTGCAAAAATGCTGGGTATATCTGAATCAAGTGTAGGCACCAAGCTGTACCGGATGGTCAGGAAACTAAGAGACAGTTTCCAGGAGCCAGAAAATGCGTAAGAGAAGTAACGAGGAAAAACAGTTTATAGAAAGCATAGACCGCTTGCTTTCCGGTGAGGAGGTTGAAGGGTTTGAGGATATGAGTGAGGACTACCAGACAGCAATCAATTTCGCCAGGAAGCTAGCTGAACTCCGCGCCGAACCCTCACCTGAGTTCAGAGACCAGTTAAAACAGCGGCTTCTCTTGCAGTTAACAAGGCAGGAAGTAGAGACGGCACGGGAAAAAGAAAGGGGAATTTCTTTCTGGGAATTCTTGAAAAACCTGGTACCGCAAAGCCCGGCCTGGCGTACAGCAACGGTCACAATCGCGGT
>CAZXWQ010000026.1:4225-14697 GCA_964644545.1 uncultured Dehalococcoidales bacterium
AAAACCTGGTACCGCAAAGCCCGGCCTGGCGTACAGCAACGGTCACAATCGCGGTTGTGCTGGTAACGGTGGGTGTGCTCTGGAGAACCGGCATGTTTACTCAGGCTCCGGTACTGGAAACCACGGTCCTAGAAGCTCCCGCAACTGAAAGCTTGGAGCGCGGTGTTGCGCCAAAAGTGGGTGCAACGCCACCAGCACCCGTAGTGGAAAGGGCTATACAACCTCTACTCCAGTTAGAAGCTGCACAGTTGGAGCCAGTTTTTTATCCACTGGGGCAGACAGTAGAAATTGAGCTCGTGTTCAGGAATGTTAGCTCAGAATCAATCACCGTAAGCCCGTTTCCACCCTCAATCCACATCGTAGGCAGGAGTACCATAAGACCGGCCAGGTCATTTGCCCAGGGCACCGGCGAACTGGTACTGCCGCCTTCAGAAAGTCAGAGTTATACCCTCGTCTGGGACCAGCAGGACAGTAGTGAAAAGCAAGTAATGCCTGGCTGGTACACCGTTTACGTTGGTGAAGTCACCATTACCAAAGATACCGAGCCAAGAGAAACATCTTTAAGCTTACCACCGGCAATCAAACTACTTATTCAATTCCCTCAGGGAGCGATAGAAAAGGCAATAGAGCTAAACCAGAGTCAAACAGTAAATGATATTACCATCACCCTGGAGCGGGTCGAGTTGTCCGCCTCGGAAGTCAAGTTCTATGCATTCAATGTTCCACCGGACTACAGCCTGCCACAGGGCTCTGACCGTCCATCACCTTCACTGATGGCGCTTCATGCTTATGCTGAATATATCCTTGATAATGGTCCTAAGATAGACGCCGGCACATCGGGAATTCGGTTCCTCGACAATGGAATGCGGCACATCTGGAGTATGCTGGACCCCGTTCCGAAGGATGCCGGGGAGTTGACCTTCATAATAACCGGGCTTGGTGAGTGGGAGGGCCCCTGGGTATTTACCATCTCGCTACAAGACTAGTTTGAAGCCAGAATACTACCACCTTTATTTTTCAAATCTTCTCACGCCTTTGAAGATTCGGTGTGATACTTTTACTAGCGTATCGTATATATTAGCAGGACAGAGGTTAAGAGAGACCAAAGAAAAGAAAGGAGGACACAAACAATGGTAAAAAAGAATTGGCCGCTGATAATCGGTCTAATGCTGGCGCTGACAGCAGTTCTTTTAGTCGGCTGTGGCCAACGCAGCACATTGGCCGGAGGGGTATTCTCAAGCCAGCAGGAAGGTATCTGGGTAACCGGCAGGGGAGAGGTATCCGTTGTGCCAGACATCGTTAACCTGAGACTGGGTATTGAAGCCCGGGAGGAAAGTGTAGCCGAGGCTCAGACTCAGGCAAAGGAAGCTATGGATAGGGTAATGAGTGCCCTGCGTGAGAACGGAGTGGCTGAGAAGGATATCAAAACTCAATATTTCAGCATTCGCCGTATAACAAAGTGGGACCGGGATACGGAAGAAGAGGTTGTCACCGGTTATCTAGTAACCAACATGGTAACTGCCAAGCTCAGGGATACAGATAAGGCTGGCTCTATCATTGATGCCGTAGCCAGGGCCGGGGGAGACCTCACCCGAATAGATAACATCGCTTTTTCTGTGGATGACCCGTCACCTTACTATGAAGAAGCCAGAAAAGAGGCAATGGTTGAGGCTCAAGACAAAGCAGAGCAACTGGCTAAACTGGCTGGAGTCAGGTTAGGTAAGCCAACCTATATCTCCGAGGGTGCCCAATTTTCACCCCCTATCCCCCGGACGGTTGTAGTTTATGAAGAAGCAGTAGGAGGCGCACCGACACCAATCAGCCCCGGTGAGATGGAGATTAGCCTCACTGTCAACGTAGCCTACGCCATCCTGAAATAAAAACCTTCAGTTGGAAGAGCAGAGATAATAGGGGGGAACGCCGGAACTTGAATAGTACCGGCTGCTCCCCCTTCTTAGAAACCTGAGCACAAACACAGGATTTTACCTGCATAGATAATCAGAGTATTCATCCATAACGGATGCGGATGCCGGTAGGGTCAGGTAAGCCGCTTATTAACACGTTTCAGATTTGGCACTGTAGCAATTAGAACCAGGGAAAATAGGGCCAGGATAGTAAACGCCAGCCATATGCCCTGGTAGCTACTCCAGGTATCAAACACCCAGCCAGCAAGGGGCGGACCGGAGAGGTGCCCTATCACGGCTACACCCATAATAAAGCCGTGGATAGTACCGAAGCTACGCCTGCCGAAATACTCCCTGATTATTGCGGCTCGTACAATAGCGTTACCACCAAAACCAATACTGAAAAGGGCGACAAAAGGCACGAGTAGCCCTGAATTGCCGGAGGCGGCAAAGGTTAAGAACAGCAAGCCAACACTCATCATCCCGTAGCCAACAGCCATTATCTGTCTGCGGTCAATCCGGTCACTAAGCCAGCCGAAGCTGAGACGACCCAGTACACTCGACAGCGGAACAGCAGAAGCTACCAGGCTGGCAGTTGCCCTGCCAAGGCCAGCACTACTGAGATAAGGCAACATATGAGTAACCACAGCGCTTACCAGCATTATCTGTAACATCATTGCCAGCGCAATGTGCCAGAAAGCCCTGTGCCGTACAGCCTCCCTGGCGGGAACATCTTGGCTGGTATCCTCCGGGGCAAGTGAACCCCCATCGGGGATAGACAAGGCATTTACTTGTCCATCGGGTAAAAGGCCGTATTGTTCAGGCTTGTGCCGCACCAGAAGCGACAACGGCGATATTATGCCCAGCAGACAGACTCCGAGGACAATCATAGCAGTCCGCCACCCAAACGTATCAATGAGTATTACAACCAACGGGATCATAAGACCAGAGAAGCCCACACCGCTATGCATAATGCCGGTGGCAGTGCCTATCTTTTTGTGGAACCAATTGGCTACCGTTGTCATCGTTACTGTGGGACTGACAGCAGTCATGCCCAGAGCGACCAGGGCGAAGGCTATGTAGAACATCCCCAGAGAATTAGTTTGGCTAACAACTACCAGAGCCAGTCCGGCCAGAATAGCGCCTGCCAACATTAACCGTTTTGGACCCCAGCGGTCAACGAACAAGCCTACAATAGGTGCCAGAATGCCAACCTCAACGCCACGAAGCGAGCTGGCAAGTGCAATTTGGGCATAACTCCACTGAAATTCGCCGCGCAGGGGTTCAACAAGCGCTGTGAATCCAAATCCAATCACTCCGTGCACATACAGCGAGGTAGCAAAACAGGCGGCAACAATCCACCAGCCGTAGAAAAGACCGGAACTTCTTCCCGTAATGCTCTCTGGTTCGCTAATAGTTAGAATAATCCCTTCTCACTGATACTATACCTGCAACAAACAGGGGGTCCCAATCTATAGTATAACTCCTCGTTCTTTCAGCTGGGCAATGTCTTCCCAGCTATAGCCCAGGTCCAACAGGACCTCCTCAGTATGCTGGCCTATCTCCGGAGCAGGGGCCCTCACTGACGCCGGGTTTTGGAGGAACTTCACCGGAGTAGTTACCACCTTCACGTCTGTCGCAGGGTAATGTAAATCTGCAAAGAAACCGTTGGCCAGGGCTTGAGGGTCAGTGGTAACCTCAAGAGGAGTCGCTACGCGGCCGTAAATAATATTATTTTTCCGAAAAATCCTCTCCCACTGCTTCATCGTCTTTGAAGCGAGAATCTCATCGATAATGCGAATTAACTCTTCACAGTTTTCGGCACGCGCCTCCATACTATTGAAACGTGGGGCATTCTCCAGGTCAGGTCTCCCTATGGTACGACAGAAATCAGGCCACGAAGGCTCAGACTGAAGCATTGCCAGCCAGAACCACCTGTCATCCTTAGTGCGGTAGTTGTTCCATAACGGATTAAGGGCCTTCGCATGCTCATGTTTGGATAACGGCGTACCCACCAAAGCAGGTTGTATATCTTCGGCAAGAGTCCAGACACCGGTATGATATAGAGAGAATTCCAGCTTCTGTCCTGTACCCGTCTTCTCTCTGCGGAACAGAGCGGCTGAGACCCCGGCAACAATGTGCGCCCCAACCACCCTGTCCATCATGCCACCGCGCTGTGGAGCCGGAATGCTTCCCGGCTCACCTATCATATACTGCGCCCCGGAACGTGCCCATGCAGCCGCATAATCAAAGCCACGCTCGTCTTTGTCCGGTCCTACTGTACCATATCCAGTAAGAACGCCGTAAATAATCCGGGGGTTAATCTGCCTGAGGGTATCATAATCCGCTTTGAGTTTCATGAGAGTACTCACCTCGTAGTTGGACATGAAAACATCGGACCTCTCAACAAGCTTGTACAGGATATCCCTGCCTGACCCCGTTTTCAAATCCAGTGCCAGGCCCTTTTTATTCCTATTCAGTAGCTGTATGTACCAGTTGAAGTCGCTACCGCTCATCTCTATCAATCTTCCTATCAACCCCCGTGCCATCTCTCCGGTCAGGGGTTCTATTTTGAGTACATCAGCCCCCCAATCAGCCATCGTGGCACCAGCCGCCGGCACAGCAACAACATGCCCCATATCAAGCACCCTGACACCTTCCAGTACTCCCCCCATATTATCACCTCCTTGTCTATGCTCACTCTGCTTCATAGTTAATATACATTGTCAGGAGTCTTTACACAACAGCAAAGGTATTAGCATTATAATGACTCCATTTGCTATAATGGCATAGAGTGAACAAGCCCCCGGCAAGCTAACGGGTATTCAGTGGTGATTTTTATAAAACATTGGTGTGATTGAAATGAGAATATCGAGAAGAATTGAAAAACTACCACCTTACTTCTCTGTTGAGATTACCAGGAAAATAGAGGAGAAAAGGGCCAAGGGCGAAGACATAGTAAGCTTTGCCATCGGTGACCCTGATATTCCTACGCCCCCCCACATCATTAAAAGCCTGTGTGAGGCAGCACAAGACCCGGCTAATCATCGCTATCCAGAGTCAGACAGTTTACCGGAATTGCGCCGGGCAATAGCTCAGTGGTACGAAAAGCGCTTTACAGTTTCTCTTGACCCCGACAAAGAGGTACTACCACTTATTGGTTCAAAAGAGGGCATTGCTCATATTGCGCTGTGCATCATTAACCCCGGGGACACTGTCCTGGTGACTGACCCGGGCTACCCCGTTTACGCGGTAGGCACAATGATGGCTGGAGGCAGGCCATACTACCTGCCTCTAACACGAGAGAACGGCTTTTTACCATCTTTACATAAGATACCGGAACACGTGTTGAGAAGCACTAAACTTCTATGGATAAACTACCCCAATAACCCAACAGGTGCCGTTGTTGACATTAATTTCTTTAATAGAGTAGTTAAATTCGCTCACCAGCATGAAATCAGTGTCTGTCACGATGGACCATACTCAGAGGTTGCCTTCGATGGCTACCAGCCGGTTAGTTTTATGGAGGCATACGGAGCTAAGGAAGCAGGGGTGGAGTTTCATTCCCTATCCAAGACCTATAATATGACTGGCTGGCGGATTGGAATGGCAGTAGGCAACGCAACAATGATAGATGCTCTGAAAAGACTTAAGTCAAATATAGATTCGGGCATTCCACAAGCTATTCAATATGCTGCTATTGAAGCTTTCACGGGACCGCAGGACTGCATTCCAGAGCACAATGCTATCTATCAGAGGCGCCGTGACCTGCTTGTTGAAACACTTAATAACATCGGCCTCGAGGCCACACTACCCAAGGCAAGCCTTTATGTCTGGGCTCACATTCCCGCAGGCTATACTTCTGTGGAGTTTACTGAGGACCTGCTGGAGCAGGTGGGTGTTGTAGTAACACCGGGGATAGTGTACGGTAGAAACGGCGAAGGGTATGTGCGCTTGTCTTTAACCATCCCCGATGCCAGCCTGGTCAAGGGTTTGTCACGATTATGTGAGTGGCGTGATAGCAAAAACAGGTTCAAGTTAAAGGTTTGATATAAAATAAATCAACTATGCAGTAGCAGGGAGATAATAATATTACCAGGGGAACAATTGTTACTGAGAAACTGCCGGAACGGGCATTCCTGGTATCGGTAGCCACCAGAGAAAGCCGTGACAGACTGTCAGTTGAGGACTCTCAGGAAGAGCTGGCTCATTTAGCTGTCACGGCTGGTGCGGAAGTGGTGGGTAAACTCATCCAGCATTTGTCGGTACCGTCAAAATCGCACTACATTGGCAAAGGTAAGCTGGAAGAATTATTACTACTCAAGGATAGGCTGAACTACAACGTAGCAATCTTTGATGACGAGCTTTCACCATTACAACAACGTAACCTGGAGGAGACCCTTCAGGTAAAGGTCATTGACCGTGCCGCATTAATATTGGACATTTTTGCCAGGAGAGCCCAAACACGCGAGGGCCAGTTGCAGGTGGAACTAGCTCAGCATCAGTACCTTCTACCTCGCCTTGCCGGGCAGTGGAGCCACCTGGAAAGGCTTGGCGGTGGTATTGGTACCAGAGGGCCCGGTGAATCACAGCTGGAGACGGATAGACGTCTTATCCGCCAGAAAATACACCGTTTGAACCAGCAAACTGAAAGTGTAAGGAAGCAACGCCGTCTGTATCGCGAGAAGCGCCGGAAGAGCGGTATCCCCGTTGTAGCTTTAGTCGGTTATACTAATGCCGGTAAAAGTACCTTACTGAATACGCTCAGCCAGGCCGAAGTATCAATCGAGGACAAGCTTTTTACCACCCTGGACCCAACTACCAGACGGTTGACTCTCCCTGACAAGAGCGTAGTCTTACTCAGTGATACTGTGGGTTTTATCAGAAAGCTACCGCCGGCTATCATCAGTGCGTTCAGGGCAACGCTTGAGGAATTGGATGAAGCCGCCTTGCTTCTTCATGTTGTCGACTTAACTTCTCACAATGCCGCAGAACAATGCCAGACGGTTGAGGATATCCTGGCTGACCTTCGTCTAATCGACAGGCCAATAATAACGGCCCTGAACAAAATCGATTTGCTGCTTCCTGCTGGCATTAAATGGAGTGAGGAGGAAGCCATAGACTATCTTTCCAACCGGCGCGATGTAGTAAACGAAAACACTGTGCTCATCTCAGCCGCCAGGAAGTGGGGATTATCCAGACTTCTTGAGCTGGTAAGCCATATCATTAGATAGACCGCACTGTCCTTTTCATGCACACTCCTCAAATGTCGCTCTGAAATCAAAATCTAAGCCCCCAAAATATCTTCTGAATGATAAAGTACCTCCCAGAGAGGAGATGACGATTCTGACCTCATCTTTTGCCGCTTTTTTTATCTCATTTATATATAAATAAATAAGGAAACCCTCCCTCTTTATCCCCCTCCCTTTGATACGGGAGGGGGAAGATATTTAAGAGAGGGGCTTCGCCCCTCTTAAACACCCCTTTGTTAGAGGGGCATATTGTGACTTGACATAACAGTCTCTCTTTGTGGTATAATCTTTTCCAGAATGGAGATAGGAGGATGGCAAATGAGTGAAACAGGGAGGCATGAATTAACAGAAGCTGAAAAGGGAGAAGTACGAAGAATGTGCAAGGATATGGAACTCATACACCAGTATGTGGATGATGCGCATCTACTTACAAGGTCGAAGGACAATGCAGAACGGTTCATAGGGTTGACCTTTGGCCACACTAGAACTCTGGCCAGACACTCAATTACCTTAACTACACTAACACGCTGGCTTAAATGGTTAACCATAGTTCTGGTGATTTTGTCCGGTGTACATATCTTTCTCACTCTAAATGAAGTCTTTAAGTGGTTTTAGTTTCCCTTTTTTCTTTTTATCCTTTTACCCTTAGGGGGGGACCTAATTCTTACCATCTTCATTATGTCAACAATCTTACCTGTATATCATTGGGGCGCACTATAACCATTATGTAAGATTTATACTTAATCACCTCAACTTCTCATAATCCGCTCCCCTACTACACCTCGCAACTGAAAATCCTCACACTTTCACACCACTTACTGCAAGCCGGTACGTGTTCATTTGACAACTGTGCACCCTGAGTATATTATCGGTTTATTGACAGCAGAGTGAACTCACCCCCGATTTCGCGTGAGATATATTCAAGAATCATAAGAAGAAATGTATACCTCAACCGCATCCGGCATTGGCCATTCATGCCCTGCCGGCTGATAGGATGGCCACAAGTGCTGCAATCTGGCAGCTATTTCTAACAATAAGGAGGTACTGATGGTACAAGAAAACCAGTTTAAGAAGATTTTTGAGCCAGTCCAGATAGGACAAATGCAGCTTAAAAATCGAGTAGTCATGCCCCCCATAGGAACTGGCTATGCGGCGGAGCAGGGCTATATCAGCCAGCGACTCATCGATTACTACGAGGCGCGAGCCAGAGGTGGTGCAGGATTAATCATTGTTGGCGCTACCGCTCCAGATTTACAGTGCCAGGGACCCCGTCAGCTCACACTCGGTGACGACAGATACATCCCCGGATGGCATGACCTGGTAGTAGCAGTTCACCAGCATGGTGCCAGGATAGCTGTGCAATTGCAGCATTCCAGCATGGAAAAGAGAGATGGTAAGTTTGTACAGGTAGGTCCCTCCCCCGTAATAGTACCCGCAAGGGTCATGGGTGTTATGGCAGGAGAACCACACGAACTTACCATTGAGGAGATTGGGGCAATTGTGCAATGGTTTGCCGCCGCAACCCGGCGAGCCAGGGAGGCCGGCTTTGACGGAGTGGAGATACACGGCGCTCACCAGTACCTTATCGCCTCATTCCTCTCCTCTGCAACCAACCTGCGCCGTGACAGTTACGGCGGTACGGTTGAGAACAAGGCAAGGTTTCTTATCGATGTCCTCCAGGCTATAAGACAAACGGTGGGCCCCGACTACCCTGTCTGGCCTCGACTCAACGCGCAGGAATATGGAATAGAGAATGGCGTCACTATAGAGGAGACCAGGCAAGTAGTGCCAATGGCAGTGGACGCTGGCGCCCAGGCCATCCATGTGTCAGCCTATGCCGCCGGCTCCCACGTAACGAAAGCCCCAATAGTAGACACCCCGGGCTTTCTGGTAACCCTGGCTGAAGAAGTCAAGAAGATTACTGCTGTGCCCGTTATCGCTGTGGGAAGAATGGACGCTCAAATTGGGGAGCGGGTTCTGGAGGAAGGAAGGGCCGACCTGATAGCTATCGGCAGGCGCCTCATCGCAGACCCCGAGCTACCCAACAAGGCAGCTGAGGGCAGGCTGGATGATATCCGCCCCTGTATAGGCTGCATGGAGTGTATTGAACGCCCCAGGTCAGATGGCCAAGGAATGGCATGCTCGGTAAATGCCGCTTCGGGTAGAGAGAGGGAGTATCAAATTCAACATGCCAACAAGGCAAGGAAAGTCGTAGTGGTCGGTGGAGGCCCAGCGGGGATGGAGGCAGCCAGGGTATCAGCGCTGAGAGGGCACCGGGTCTTGCTGTTTGAGAAAGGGTCTGAGTTAGGAGGGCAACTGAACATAGCAGCTCTCCCTCCTCACAAAGGCGATATCTCGTCATGGGTCGACTATCAGGTGCAACAGATAGACAAATCGGGCGTGGAGGTTAGGCTGAACACCGAGGCAACCCCGGAGCTTATTCAGGAGAGCCACCCCGATGCGGTGATTATTGCTGTTGGGGGTACTCCTGTAATTCCCGATATTCCCGGCACGGACGCACCGAACGTCACAACTGCTCAAGACGCTCTCTGTGGTAGAGTAGAGGTTGGGCAGAGTGTAGTGATTATCGGTGGAGGTATGGTCGGCTGCGAGACCGGTCATTACCTGGCAGAGAAGGGTAAAAAGGTTGTAATCGTCGAAGTACTAAAACGAATGGCAGCCGACATGTCACCTATGGCAAGGCGCCGTCTCATGGACGGGTTAAGAGAGCAACAAGTAACCTTGCTAAACAATACAATGTGCGAGGAAATAATAAGGGAAGGCGTAACTGTAACTACCAGTGAGGACCAAAAGGAAATAATTCAAGCAGATACCGTCATATTGGCTGTTGGATATAAGGCAAACAACGAGTTGTCCAAAGCACTCGAAGGCAAGGTGCACGAGGTCTATTGCATCGGTGATGCTTCCCAACCACAGCGAATAAGGGAGGCTATTAATGATGGCTATCGTACCGGTCTTTCGTTGTAAATGCAGGGTTTCAGATGAGCCTAAATCACATTCAAACGTCTTAGCTCACTGATTTCATTTCGTGTCACCCCCAGTAGCTGGGTGAGGATGTCCTGCGTGTGCTCTCCCAAATCCGGGGAGGCTCGTTCTACATTATAAGGTGTTCTGGAAAACTTAAAAGGCGTATTTACAACCTTGAAACTGCCTTCCCCGTGATGATGGACATCAATAATCATGTCTCTGGCTGCTATTTGCGGGTCATCTGCCACCTGAGCAACCGTATTAACCGGACCACAGGGTATTCCTACCTGCTCCAGTTCTTCAACCCACTCACGGGTAGTCCTGGCTC
>CAZXWQ010000027.1:0-3180 GCA_964644545.1 uncultured Dehalococcoidales bacterium
CATCTTTGTCTCCGGGTCCTGTGCAAAGTACTCCAGATAATCGCACTCATTAAAATCAATAGCATTCCCGTAACTTATCGCTTTGCTAAAACGGATACCCCGCAGCGCCGCCAATTGAACAATCTCGCCAACCGCCTGACCGCTCTGAGAGGCTAGCCCCGCTGACCCGGACTCCTTGGGAAACCCATCGTGAAAGGCGATTCCCTCTCGAGGATAGTAGACACCCAGGCAGTTTGGTCCAATGATACGGATACCTGCTTTTCTTGCTCTCCTCAGTATCTCCTGCTCCAACTCAGCAGCTTCTTTGCGACCCGTCTCGCTGAAACGAGCCGTGAAGAGGTGAACAACTTTAACGCCCCTCTGGGAGCAATCCTCCAGCATTCCCAAGACCTGTGAAGCCGGAACAGTTGAAATCACGTAGTCCACGGTTCCCGGTATATCCTTAACGCTGGGGTAAGCTTTTAGACCCATAACCTCTGAGTACTTGGGGTTCACCGGATAGATTTTCCCCTTGTAGCCATGGTCTACAAGAGGTGCCACAAAGCCGGCTCCTCGTCCACTATCAGAGGCCCCAACCACAGCAATCGATTGTGGATGGAGAATTTCTTCTAAAGGATGAGTTGACATTAATTAGACCTCCGCTTAATCGTTAATTTCAATCGCGACTAACACGCAGTGCTACCTTCATTACTCTTGCCAATAAAGATACCCGGTAGCGCTGTGCCATACTTGATTATGACCGACATGCACCACGCTAATCCCATTTGCAGCTATTGCAGAGGATTGTACCCAATCCCGGGGTTTCCTAATCTTAACGACAATCTTGTGCCGGCTTGATTCCACGCTTCATCTTAAATAATACACGTTTCCATACCATCGTGCAAGAAATGTGGTAGAATATACTCCAGTACCATGTTGAAAGGATGATTTACTGTGGCCACTCCCCGGGTCAAAAAAGAGGGACAACTAAATATGGAGTCGCTCACCTGGGGCAATCTGACCTGGGTTAACATTGAGCAGCCAACTGAGCTAGAGACATCATACCTGGCTCAACATTATCCCTTCCACCCCCTGGATTTGGACGACTGCCTCAGTAGAATACAGCGGCCCAAAATAGACGAATACAAGGAATACCTGTTTTTAGTCTTTCACTTCCCTGTTTTCAATAAAGAGGCAAGGGTAACTACCCCGAGCCAGTTATCGGTTTTCATCGGGGAGAACTACCTGATTACCTTACACAAAGCAGAACTCAAGCCGCTGGTAAAGTTGTTCCGGGAATGCCAGATTGATGAAGAAACACTACATGAGAATTTTAGCCAGGGCTCCGGTTATCTCCTTTACCATATCATTGACAGGCTGGTTGATTACTGCCTGCCGATACTGAATAAGATTGGCGACAATATTGAGAGTGTTGAGGAGGAGATTTTCTCTAAAAGGATGCCCCGGGCAATAAGAGAAATTTCAATACTCAGGCGTGATGTTATCTCCTTTCGCCGTATAATCTGGCCGATGCGAGCAGTTATTGGCAGCCTGAAACTGAAGGTTCACCACTTCACCAAGACGGACATGGCGGTTTACTTCGATGACATGGTTGACCACGTGGATAAGATATGGGACGGTCTGGACGAATACAAGGAGATAATTGAAGGACTAAACGATACCCATGATTCACTGGCTACTAATCGCACCAATGAAGTCATGCGAATGCTTACCATCATAGCTACTATCCTGTTACCTATTACCGTAGTGGCCAGTATCTTCGGAATGAACATCCCCCTGGGACCTTTCGGGGATTCTAAACTTTCCTTCCTCTATGTATTCCTTATCTGCCTGGTAATTATTGGCGGGATGCTCTTTTTCTTCCGCCGCCAGCGCTGGATCTAAAATGCGTATCTCTCACCGATTTCTGATTATTGCGTGCCTCTTTGTCACCTGCCTGATAACCGCTAATATTATTGGTGCCAAGGTCGTAGCTCTGGGCACATTTATCCTGCCGGCGGCAGTATTTCTCTTCCCCCTGAGCTACATTTTCGGTGACATCCTTACAGAGGTTTACGGCTATCACCAGGCAAGGAGAATCATCTGGCTGGGCTTTCTTTGCAACCTCATCTTCGTCATCTTTGCCTGGGTTGGACAGGTCTTACCCCCGGCCCCTCTCTGGGAAGAACAGATAGCCTATGAGGCTATCCTCGGCTATACGCCAAGACTACTCGCCGCCTCATTCTGCGGCTACCTTGCCGGTGAGTTCGGAAATTCCTTCGTGCTGGCAAAGATGAAGATTATAACTAAAGGGCGGTGGCTCTGGACAAGGACCATCGGCTCCACCGTGGTTGGGCAGGGACTGGACACATTAATATTTATTATCGGAGCCTACTTTGGCGCCCCTTTCTTCACACCAATGATGATTCTATACCACTGGATAGCCAAGATTGGTATTGAAGCTGTTGCCACTCCATTCACCTATGTGGCAGTGAACACCCTCAAGAAAAAAGAAGCAACTGACACCTACGACTACGGTACAAAATTCAATCCCTTCCTCATCAGGGACAAAGAAAGGAAGGCTATTTAACGATGAATATCCAAGTCCTGGGAGCGCACAACTGCGAATCACAGGACTCAAGGTTAGCCTGCCTCTTAATTGACGATATACTGGCTATAGATGCCGGGGGTTTGACCTCCAGCCTGTCCTTCACCGCTCAATTGAAACTTAAAGCAATCCTGCTCACCCACCAGCACTACGACCATATCAAAGACGTCCCGACAATAGCCATGAATTTCTATCTCTCCGGTGCCACCATCGATATCTACTCCACCTCGCCTGTCCACAATGCTCTTAGCACATACCTGCTGGATGGCAAGCTCTACCCCAGTTTCCTGGAACAACCACCGGATAACCCAACAATCAGGTTCACCACTGTTGAACCGAACAGGGCTACACGAATTGAAGGGTACAGCATCCTGCCTGTGCCAGTCATCCACTCGGCACCTTCCGTGGGCTACCAGGTTACCTCTCCTGATGGTAAGGCAGTATTCTTCACCGGGGATACGGGGACGGGCTTGAATGAGTGCTGGGAGCATGTATCACCCCAATTGCTCATTATTGAGGTTACTTTGCCGAACAGGTTTGAAAAATGGGCCCTGGAAGCCAGGCATCTTACCCCCTCTCTGCTCAAACAGGAG
>CAZXWQ010000027.1:3280-5853 GCA_964644545.1 uncultured Dehalococcoidales bacterium
CTAATAAAAGGGGCTCAAAAAGTAACAAAAACACTGTTTTAAAGGACTGAAGACCTCAAGAAGAGTTAAAGAGAGGCTTCGCCTCTCTTACATAATAGATTCCCCCCCCTTATCAAAGGGAGGGGGACTAAGGCGGTGGGTTACCTAAAAAATGGGAAGGGTAAGGGGGTGAGGTCAATAGAGAGTCCAAAATTCATAGTTGACATCAACGTAGGCAAGCTCGCCAGGTGGCTGAGGATGATGGGCTATGACACCCTCCGCTTCGACGGTGATGATGACTGGCGCATGATAATCACTGCCCTGAGAGAAGGTAGAATAATGATAACCAGAGATACCCAGATTATGAAAAGGAGCGTGATAACCAGCGGCCGGCTCAAGACCATCCTCATCACCGGGGACGAACCTGAACTACAAATGCAACAGGTCCTGGAGGCCCTGAACCTGGACTGCCAGTTCAAACCCTTCAGCATCTGCCTGGAGTGCAATCAACCCCTGGTTGAGAGAAGCAAGAAGGACGTAGAGAAACTGGTACCTCCCCATGTCTTTCAGACACAAAATCAGTACATGGAGTGTTCTGCCTGCCACCGTATCTACTGGAAGGGCACTCACTGGCAGGCAATGACCAGGAAACTGCAAAGATTTAAGGAAGAGTTGACCACGCTTTAGTCTATTGTTACACTTGACATTGGATACGCAGACTGTTACCGAAATATTGAGTGGTATTCAGAAATACCGGTAAAACCAAAACTATACTGCGGAGATAGAAAAAAGGGGTAGAGATGCCGAAAGGATTAGTTGTCTATGACTCGGCGACGGGTAATACCGAAAAGCTGGCAATGGCTATCAGCCGGGGAATGCAAAAAGCAGGACTGGACGTTGAGACTAAAAGAGTAAATCATACCTCTCTTAGTGACCTCGTTAATGCTGATGCCATAGTTTTAGGTTCACCAACCTACTTTGCCACTATGTCAAACCATATGAAGAAATTCGTTGATGAGACTGTAAAGCTATATCCTGGTAAACTGAAGGATAAAGTAGGTGCTGTCTTTACCTCCAGCCAGGGTCTGGGAGAAGACATGACACTACTTTCTCTTATCGTATTCATGCTCATGCACGGGATGATAATAGTTGGGCACCAATCAGGTTGGCTTGGAGCAGCGTCACTCGAAGAGCCTGATGATAAATGTATATCCCGGTGTGAGGCCTTCGGAGAGCGGATAGCAAATGTCACCAAAGCCCTGACTGAGAACTAAAAGGATAGAGGTTGCCATGAAAGTCGTAACCGTTGAGCAGATGCAGCAGCTAGAGGAGCAATGTGCCAGGAGTGGCCTGCCGACAAGTCAGCTTATGGAGAACGCCGGTAAAGCCGTAGCTGAAGAGGTCAGACATATCCTAGGCACGACTGACGAAAAGTACATTCTGATTCTGATAGGACCCGGTAACAATGGTGGGGATGGGCTGGTCGCTGCCCGCCATCTTCACGACTGGGGAGCAAGGGTCAGTCTATTCTTCTTTGGTAAAAGAGCTCCTGATGACGTAAACTCTAAACTGGTCCAGGAACGCGGCATAACCTGTGTTGAAGTAGCTCAGGATAAGAACCTGGACAGGCTTCATGAGTCACTACCGTCAGCTGACGCCGTTGTTGACGCCATATTTGGTACCGGTAAAATCCGCCCGCTCGGCGGCTACTTCCGGCGGGCTCTGGAAGAGGTAAGTGAGGCTAAGAAGACACGGCCAGCTCTTCGTGTTATTGCTCTGGACCTGCCTTCAGGGCTCGATGCTGATACCGGCGCAGCCGACTCTGCCTGTCTCTACGTTGACAACACAATCACCCTGGGCTTTCCCAAGCCGGGCTTGTTCAACTCTCCAGGTGCCGAGAGAGTGGGTAAAATAACCGTAGCTGATATTGGCATTCCGCCGTATCTGGCAGAACATGTACCTACAGCGCTTATCACCAGTAATTGGGCAAGGTCAGTTTTACCCGGGCGCCCCCATCTGGCTAATAAAGGAACTTTTGGTAGAGTACTGGTGGTAGCCGGCTCAATCAACTATATTGGTGCGGCCTATTTAGCCTGTAGCGGTGCCATACGAGTTGGGGCAGGACTGGTAACACTGGCGACAGCGGCCAGTCTCCAGCCTATTCTGGCATCAAAATTAACCGAGGTAACCTATCTTCCCCTACCGGAAGCCCAACCCGGTATCATCTCTGCCGAAGCAGCCACCCTCATTCACCAGGAACTTGGGTACTATGATGTCCTGCTTCTCGGCTGTGGACTGGGCCAGAGTGAGCCAGTTGCCAATTTCATCAGGGCCACTCTTTTCAGGTCGGAGCCGACTCCCGTATCCCTGGTACTTGATGCTGATGCCCTCAACACCCTTGCCAAAACTCCTAACTGGTGGCATCAGTTAACCGATGATGCTATACTTACTCCACACCCCGGTGAGATGTCAAGACTGGCTGGAGCTTCCATAGACGAGGTGCAGTCAAACAGGACTGGTATTGCGCAAGAGATGGCTGAAAAGTGGCAGAAAACGGTGGTCTTCAAGGGGGCATACACCGTTGTGGCTACACC
>CAZXWQ010000027.1:5953-8074 GCA_964644545.1 uncultured Dehalococcoidales bacterium
AAAAGTGGCAGAAAACGGTGGTCTTCAAGGGGGCATACACCGTTGTGGCTACACCGGGTGGTCAATCCAAAATTAGCCCGGTGGCTAATCCCGGCCTGGCATCCGCCGGAACCGGTGATGTGCTTACCGGGGTCATCGCTGGATTGCTGGCCCAGGGTCTGAGCCCTGCCGATTCTGCCGCCTGCGGCGTCTACCTCCATGCTGAAGCCGGGGAGAAGGTCAAGGGAAAGCTGGGTGACGCCGGTATGATTGCCAGCGACCTCTTACCGGAGCTGCCCCTGGTAATTAAACAACTAAAAGGAGACCAAGCCAATCACTAGAATCGGGAAGAAGACTATGCTGTTAGCCATTGATATTGGAAATACCAATGTTACTCTGGGAGTCTTTACTAACGAGGAACTCCGTGCTACCTGGCGCATGGCTACCGATATTAACCGTATGCCAGATGAGTATGCCATCTTCCTTCTTGACCTCCTGCACCACCAGGGGATGGATACACCGGATATCAGTGCGATAGCTATGTGCAGTACCGTACCACCATTGACGGCCCCTTTTCAGGAACTATGCAAGCAATACTTCAACACCTCGCCACTCGTGGTAGGGGCCGGGGTTAAGACCGGGGTGCGCATCCGCCAGGATAACCCCAGAGAGGTCGGACCTGATAGAATTGTCAATGCCGCTGCCGCTCACCGTCTCTACAGTGGCGCGGTGATTATCGTTGACGTTGGGACAGCCACTACATTCGATGTAGTATCCAAGGAGGGTGACCATATAGGAGGGGCAATTGCCACTGGCATAGGCACTGCTGCTGAGGCTCTATTCAGGCGGGCAGCAGCACTACCCCGGATAGAGCTGGTCCATCCCGAGCAGGCTATTGGTACCAACACTATTACCGCCATGCAATCAGGGATTGTCTTCGGCTATGTAGGGCTTATTGAAGGTATGGTGACTCGCATCCAACGGGAATTGGGAGAGAAATCTACGGTAGTGGCTACCGGGGGCTACGCTGAACTCATGGCTAAAGAAACAGCGGTAATTGACGTGGTAAACCTTAATTTAACGCTGATAGGGCTAAGGCTTATCTATATGATGAACCAGACCTAGTCTGATTGGGAGGCACGAAGATGTTGGCTAACAAAATGGTAGTACTTGGTATAACGGGAGGCATTGCTGCCTATAAAGCAGCAGACCTGGCCAGTAAACTAACTCAGGCAGAAGCTACGGTTAAAGTAATTATGACCAGGTCGGCCACCGAGTTTGTCACACCACTAACCTTGCGCAGTATAACCGGTAACACAGTAAGTACCGGGATGTTTGACCCCAACGCAGAACCTGGAATTACCCACATAACCCTGGCGGATACGGCTGATGCAGTAGTTATCGCGCCAGCTACCGCCAATATTATCGCCAAACTGGCGGCCGGCATTGCTGACGATATGCTCACCTGCGTTGTGCTGGCTACCAGGGCACCCGTTATAATAGCACCAGCCATGCACACCAACATGTTTCAGAATCCGGTTACTCAAGAAAATCTGGCTAAACTAAAGTCCAGAGGATTCACTATCATCGAGCCTGAGCACGGTCGTCTGGCATCAGGCGCCACAGGTATAGGGCGTCTGGCTGAAGTTGGGAAGATTATGGGCACCACCCAGCAGGTACTGGGCAGGAGTGGCGACCTGGCAGACAAACGTATCATCGTTACTGCCGGTGGCACCCAGGAAGCTATTGACCCGGTCCGCTATATCGGCAACCGCTCCTCCGGTAAGATGGGCTACGCTCTGGCTGAGGCTGCCAGGGACAGAGGAGCAGAAGTATCATTAATTACCGCCCCAACCTCACTACCCGAACCAGCGGGTATGGAGGTTATACATATTGAAAGTACTGCTCAGATGAAGGAAGCGGTAGACAAGGCTTGTGCTCAGGCTGATGTGCTGATTATGGCCGCCGCCCCGGCTGACTACCAGCCCAGGAGCACGGCCAGCCAGAAGATTAAGAAGGGTGCCGCCAGCCTGACCCTGGAGCTTGTCAAAGCACCGGATATCCTGTCTGAAGTAAAGGGAACTTTGCTCAAGGTTGGCTTTTCCGCCGAGACCGAGGACTTGATAGAGAACGCCCGGCAGA
>CAZXWQ010000027.1:8174-14564 GCA_964644545.1 uncultured Dehalococcoidales bacterium
CTCAAGGTTGGCTTTTCCGCCGAGACCGAGGACTTGATAGAGAACGCCCGGCAGAAGCTGCAAGGTAAAAATCTCGACCTCATGGTAGCCAATGATGTTACTGCTGCCGGTAGCGGCTTCGCTGTAGATACCAACAAGGTAACCCTGATAGATAAACAGGGCAATACAGAAGACCTTCCCCTGCTGACCAAGAGAGAGGTGGCGGATAAGGTGCTGGACAGGGTGGTGGGGATGCTATCATCCCGCTAAGACGCAGCCAGTAGGCATTTAAGAAACAGCACGAACAGAAAGAATAATGAGCATTATTGAAACAATTGGCCCCTCTTTGTTAAAAAATACCCCTGAGCTCATGGCCTGGCTCCTCGGCATAGTACTGGGGGTTATTATGGTCAGGCGGGGTGGGGGTAAAGCCGAGAAGCTGCTCCTGGCTGGTTGCTGCCTGATGTTCGCCGTTAAGTTAGCCAGCCCCTTGCTGCATGAACTGGTGCAATCGTTGCCGCGAGATGGCATGAGCTATGCGCAGATAGCGAGCCGGATGTCGTTGTTTGCCGGCATCCCAACGAGTATTTTAGGCTTAGCAGGCTTTATCTGCCTTGTCTGGGCTTTCTGGGTGAGATTCAGGGCAAGGAGACAGGAGCCAGCTTGATGGAAATCGCTATGTTTCTGGGCCCGCTTATGGGTGCTGCCCCGGCTCTGGTATTCTGGATTGTGATTATCATTTTCGCTACAATCATGCTACGGCCCGTTGGAGGCAGGGCGGAACGTTTCCTGGTTGCAGGTGTCGGTATTGAGATGGCAGGCACTCTGCTTCGTATACCCATGGGTGCTATTGCGCCCTGGATTTTTCACCAGGGTTACAGCACTACTTATATAAGTTCTGTCTCCACAGGCTGCGGGATATTTCTCAATGTCATCAGCATGGCAGGCATAATCTGCTTTATTTATGCCTTCTGGGTTAAATTCAAGGCGAAAAGTTATAATATTGCAGAGTCAGCAAACGAAGATCAAATAAAAGAAATTGCTACGTAATACTAGAAAAAGATACTCATGACGCAAACGCCGGAAATTCAGGATGAGATGCCCAAAGCCTATGAGCCAAAAAAAACTGAGGCAAAGTGGTTTAAGTTCTGGCTGGATAATAACTACTTCCGGGCTGAGATAGACCCGAATAAGAAGCCCTTTACTGTCATCATGCCCCTGCCCAATGTAACCGGCGGGCTCCACATGGGGCACGTCTGTTTCCTGACCCCGGAGGACATTCTGACCCGCTGGCACAGGATGAAGGGGGATTCGGCTCTCTGGCTACCAGGAATTGACCACGCCGGGATTGGCGCTCAGGTAGTGGTGGAGAGAATGCTGGCTGAAGAGGGGATAGACCGCCACCAACTGGGCAGGGATAAATTCGTGGAGAGAATGTACCGGTGGGCAGTAGAGTGCCGCAAGACTATTACCGAGCAGGAGCAGAGGCTCGGGTCTTCCTGCGATTGGAGCCGGGAGAGGTTCACCCTGGAAGAGGGCCCATCCAGAGCAGTACGAACTGCTTTCGTCCGACTCTATGAAAAAGGCCTGGTCTATCAGGGAGAACGAATTGTCAACTGGTGCCCCCGCTGCGCGACAGCTATCTCTGACCTTGAGACTGAACACAGGGAAACGACCGGACACCTCTACTATGTCCGATATCACCTGGTTGAAAGCGATGATTTTATAACTGTTGCCACCACTAGACCAGAGACCATACTCGGCGATACTGCTGTTGCTGTCAGCCCTAAAGATGAACGGTTTAAGGACATGGTTGGTAAGAAGGTCATCCTTCCGGCAGTGAACCGCATAATACCTGTTGTCGCTGATGAGGCTGTTGAGCCTGCCTTCGGCACCGGAGCCGTCAAGATTACCCCTGGTCATGACCCGGTGGACTTTGAGGTGGCACAGCGGCAAGGACTACCCCTGGTAAACATACTCAACCCGGATGCTACCATGAATGATAATGCGGGGCCCTATGCCGGGCTTGACCGGTTTGCCTGCCGCGAGGCGATTCTCACCGACCTGGAAAAAGAAGGTCTTCTGGTAAAGATTGAGCCCTATACTCACTCAGTGGGACACTGCGACCGCTGCCGTACGCTTATTGAACCGCTCGCCAGTAAACAATGGTTTATCAATACCAAGCCTTTAGCCAAACCAGCTATCGAAGCTGTCCTTGATGGTCGAATTACTATAATCCCGGGTCGCTTTATAAAAGTCTACCTGAACTGGATGGAGAATATACGCGACTGGTGCATTAGCCGCCAGTTATGGTGGGGACACCGAATTCCGGTGTGGTATTGCCAGGACTGCGGTGAGTTAACGGTAACTGTTGAAGACGCCAGAACTTGTAGCCACTGTGGCTCAACCAACATAGAGCAGGACCCGGATGTCCTGGATACCTGGTTCAGCTCGTCATTATGGACTCACTCTACCCTGGGCTGGCCCGATGATACCGAGGACCTGCGCTACTTCTACCCGACCACAGTAATGGAGACCGGCTATGACATCCTCTTCTTCTGGGTGGCCAGAATGATTATGATGGGTCTTGAAGACGTCGGTGATATCCCGTTCCGTACCGTTTACCTTCACGGTCTGCTACGTGACGAGAAGGGCGAGAAGATGAGCAAGGTCTTTGGTAATGTGCTTGACCCGATTGAGACTATAGACGAATACGGCGCCGATGCGCTGCGGTTTGCTGTGATGACGGGTGCTGCTCCGGGAAATGACATCAAACCGTCCCCGGTCAAGCTGGAGGCCGGCCGCAACTTCGCCAACAAGCTGTGGAATGCTACCCGGTTTGTGGTCAGAAACATCGGTCCTGGCCGGACCAGTACAGAGATTCAACGAGACTTATTGCCAACGGAAGACCGCTGGATTCTGAGTCGCCTGAGTAGCACTGTATCCAGTGTAAACAGCCTGATGGATGATTTCCAGTTCGGTGAAGCCCTGAGGCAAATCTATGATTTCTTATGGGGTGAATTCTGCGACTGGTATATTGAGCTGGCTAAAATTCGCCTGCGTACTAACGCTGAGAAAGCGCCCTCGCCGCTCCCGGTGCTTTTTCATGTCCTGGAGACATCACTGCGCCTGCTGCACCCATACATGCCCTTCATCACCGAAGAGCTTTGGCAAAACCTCAAGCAGCGCCTGCCTGCAGACTGGCAAGCCGCCGATTCAATAGTGGTGTCCACTTACCCTGAAGCTGAAGCCGGGGCAATTGACTCCGAGGCAGAAAGGATTATAGAAGCGATAATAGACATAATACGCTCTATCCGTAATGCCCGGGCACAACATAAGGTTGAGAGCACCCGCTGGATTGAAGCACACGTCTATGGTGGTGAGCTGACACAGGCTATTACGCCTTATTCTGAGGCTATCCAGACCCTGGCTAGAGCAAGACCGCTTGGTTTCCATGATGAAGCAGAGGAGAGCCCGCCCGGTGAAAATACCCTGGTATTAGTCCTCAAAGAGACCGAAGTAGTTATTCCAATGGAAAGCGTGGTTGACCTCGAAGCTGAAGGAAAACGACTCTACAAGGAGATAGAACAAAACCAGGCTGAAGTTGCTCGCCTTGAAGCCAGGCTCAAAGACAGGGCATTTCTGGATAAGGCACCAGCGGCTGTTGTGGATAAAGAGCGGGATAGGTTGGTAGAAAGAAAGGACAAACTGGAAAGGTTGAACCAGCAATTAGAGAGGCTCGGCTAAAGACATGGGACGTCAGCTAGATGTCATGGACTCTCCGGTTCTATTATTTCGAGCGGCTTATCATTTACCAGCCATTCAGAAGAACCATGCTTGTTTAACCAGTCCAGGGCTTTTTTGGTATCACTGGCAACCTTTGCCTTGTCACAATGCTTCAGTCGGTACTTGAATAGCCAGTAGGTAAACTCTTTCAGTTCTATTAAGCCGATAGACCTGAGCTGAGGGTAACCCATTTCCTGCCTGAAATTCCTGAGCAGCGCACCTCTGGCCGCCCCGTATATCCGCCGGTAAACCTCGTTGGTATTCTCCTTCTCCCCGGCATTTCCCCAAACCTGCCTCTCCTTGCGCACCTCGCCCTGCACTGCCAGCACCAGGGCTTCCTCCACAGTAATGCCGTAGAAGTAGTTGAGATACTGATGATACTTGGTGCCGCCGATAAGCTCCCTGAATCTCTGTTTGGTTATGTCAAGTGGCGGTCTGCCATGAAAAAGCAGGGCCAGTTTCTCATCCTCAGGCAGTAAACCGTCTACTGTACTGCACAGTCGCTCGGCCAGAAGCAGCCAGTCAAAGGCTTCCCCGGCAATAAGGTAGCGGTAGTTACGACCGTTGTGGGTTTCCTCGGTAGCAGTCCATAGTGCAATAGCCTCCAGCAAGGCAAGATACCAGTGCTTGCCCCCGGTAATAGCCTGCTTGAGGTATCTTATTGCCTCAGCATCTGCGTGAACCAACCGTGAGGACTGTTGAGCATCAGGTCCGGTCACTTACTCTCCTCCATGACCTCGGCCTTGAGCCTCTCCAGGTATTCTAGCTTACCGGTAGTTACCAGCTCGGTAATCTTCTTGTTAATTGCCTCGCCCACCCCGGAAATCTCCTTGAGTCTATCTTCGGCTACCAGTTGCTCCACCTCCACCGGCAGTTCCACGATAGAGCCGGCTGCCTTGCGGTAGGCCCTTATCTTGAACCAGTTTTCCTTCCTGCGCTCCAGCAGGTCAGCAATATCCAGGAAAACTCTAGCGATTTGCTGGTTATTCATTGGACTTTAATCTTACCTATTATCCAGTACCAGTCCGGGTTACCGTGATTAAAGAATGACTGAAAGTTGTCCTTCAGCCACTCATAGTAACTATCATGTTCTTCACTGGTATTAATCCATCCTCCTCTAGAGCATATAGTGATTCGTAGATTTTCCAGTCTGGGATATCACCCCCAATGCCAAAAATTCTTCGAACTCGTTGCGTGATATGTGCCAGTCTATTCTTCAACTCATCTTCGATACTCTCGCATTCAATCGTATCAATAAGATGATAGGCTGGAAACGGCTCCTCTCCAATGTAAAACACTACTTCATATAATCTGCTCATATTCTCACATCTCAAATCTGTTTTTTCAAGGCATTAGTCCCAAATCTTTCTCAAGGTCGTAAATACTACGCTTAGATTGATACAAATTTCGAATCTTTTCTACTTCTATGAACTTAAGTACGGTTTGTATCTCATGAAATGTCCCCGAGAGCAACTGATTGACAGCACCCAAAGTATCTAGTGACGATACAAGGAAAATCCTACTGTTCCAGATATCATGAGCATGCTTTAATTTCCCCAGTGCATGATATAGATCACCACCTACCTGGGCTTCGAAGACATATGTTGGAACAGATTCGGGAAGTCTCCTCCACACAACATCTAGCCGTTCTGCTCCCATTGAAAATTCAGTGTTGGCAATAAAGCCCTGCAATCTCCCAATTTCCAGTAGTAAGTTTTTAATATTCTCATGCGTGGTAGCGAACTCCTCTAATTTCAAAGTCGGGATATGAGTAGAGACTCGCTGCAACGAATCCAGAGAAGCACTGGGATTTAAAGAACGGATAGTTGGTTCTATTTCTTCCCATTCCTTGAAAATTAATGGCTGCCTGAACTCCCCTCCTGGAGGCACCGATATCTTCTCATCCTTCCATTTGTCCTTAGGTAAAAGGAACTCTACATCGAACTCAAACCTAAACGGCCACTTCACACGACCTTCTTTTATCTCAGCTTTCCATAAGGGGACATCTTGGTAGAACTTACCTCTGACAACTCCGTATCCAACTACCCCTTTCACACCACCACTAACATAGAACAATATTAAGTCATCAGGTGCGATTGCTAGCCAATAAATCTTGTCTAGTTTCGTCTCTTTAAGCCCCCAAATTCCCTTTGAAATGAATGCCTGCTTCCAGTTTTCTTCTGAGCCTGGTACAATCCAAAAATTTCTCATTCTACAAAGTTAGCCCCCTTCCCAAATTGATAAGGGTAGTTCCTGAGCCCGAAAAAGGATCAAGTACGGTATCACCCTTCTTGAAATACTTTCTTAAGAATACCTCTACCAACTGGGGGATGAATTTACCAAGATAGGGATGCAATCTGTGCACGTGCTTTGTTCTCTGGAATTCCCTCACACCCATAAAGGTTAAATCATTGCCTAGAATCTCAATGTTTCTTTGAGTATCACTCTTCTTCTCTATGAAATCTAAGTCAATCCCAAATTTTGCTGCTATTTCCCTTTTTGTTTCAGCCAAACTACTAACACCTCTTTAATTCTACCTTCCACAGCAGTGTTTATACTTCTTGCCGCTGCCGCAGGGGCAGGGGTCGTTGCGCCCCACCTTTCTCCTGGCTACCCTCTGTGGCT
>CAZXWQ010000028.1:0-10603 GCA_964644545.1 uncultured Dehalococcoidales bacterium
GAGGCATCAGAAGCAAGGTATACTAATAGTGCTCCGACGTCATCGGCCCGGCCTAGGCGGCGCAGCGGAATATAACGCGTCAAAGGGTCTGTCGGCTCGCCCTCCTCGCCGTGAGCCTCGTCAGATGCCCAACCTACTCCGATAGCATTAACCTGGATATTCTGTCGTGCCCACTCTAGAGCTAAAGCCTTGGTAAACTGACCAACCCCTCCCTTGCTAGCGCAGTAAGCTGTGCTATTGGGCACACCTCTCTCAGCCAGGACAGAGCTAATGGTAACAATCTTGCCCCTTTTCGACTCTATCATGTGTTTGCCCACTGCCTTGGTACACAGGAAGACGGCGGTCAGGTTGGTGGCTATCACCTGGTGCCACTCATCTTCAACCACTTCGAGTAAGGGCTTGGCAAACTGGAGGTCCATGCTATTGACCAGGATGTCTACCTTGCCCCACTGGGAGATGACCGTCGCTACCATTTCTTCAACCTGATGGCAGCTGGTTACATCTGTCGGGATAGCTATTGTCTGTCGACCCCACTTCTTTACCTCCTGAGATGCCTCCTCCATTTGCTTTTGGTCTTGACTGGCAAGGACAATATCAGCCCCTGCCTCAGCGAGGTACGCAGCCATGGTCTTAAGCCAGCTCCGCCCTGCTCCAGCTATAATAGCTACTTTCCCTTCCAAGCTGAATTCCTTGGGAATCATGTTATTCTTCCTCCCTGTCTTGCTTTTCTAAATAGGGATGAGGGGGGCATAACCAGTCGGGGCTGCGCCGCTGGCTAATGTGCCACCATCAATAGGAAATACCTCTCCGGTTACATAATCTGAGGCATCAGAGGCCAGGTAAACCACCAGCGCTCCTATCTCCCGTGGGTCACCAACACGACCTGTAGGGATAAAGGCAGCTCTGGCGTCATACCTTTCCTGGGGTTCCCAGGTGCGAAAGAGACCGGGGGCGATAGCGTTAACCCTTATGCCATCCCGTACCAGGGTTAATGCCAGGGACATAGTAAGCATGAGTACCCCTGCCTTGGCCGTGCAGTACATGAAGCCATCCCTCATTCCCCTGAGCCCCCAGCCGGAAGCAATATTGATTATCCTCCCCTGCTTCCTCTCCACCATATGCTTGGCCACAGCCCGGGAGCAAAAGAAAGCACCGGCAACATTGGTGTCAATCCCACGATGCCACTCCTGGTCAGTTATTTCCCAAAGTGGCTTCCGCGTTTCCCATCTAATGACACCAGCACAGTTAACCAGGATGTCGACCCCGCCCCACTGGGAAATAGCCCTGGCTATCATGCTGTTGACCTCCTCGGACTTAGTGACATCGGTGGCGATGAACACCGCTTTTCGCCCCAGAGTAACAACCTCGGCTGCTGTACTCTCACCGTCCTCGGGGCGGAAATCGGTAACCACAATATCAGCCCCAGCTTGGGCCAGGGCCAGCGAAATAGCTGTACCCAACCCCCCACCACCCCCGGTAACGACGGCTACTTTACCATCTAGAGCCAGTTTTTCCAACATTGGTATCCCCCCTATTGACTTAACATTGCCATTTCGCATCTCACCCTTAACCATTGAGCCACTGAGGATTCTGGTTGGCTATCTATGTGAATACCTGCCAGACGATTGGTAATACTCCTCTTTGTCTCCTGGGCGTAATTGCCAGCGGAAATTCTGGTAAGTCTTTAAATACTTATCCCTCTTCTTAGAGTTTTACCTGCCTATCAGAACAAACCCAGTCTAACCGCTACCTCAGGTGCTACTCCCGGAGGAGGCTACAGGTTATACGAGGTATCGACGGGTGGCATTTTTTCTTCAGCCGAAACTCCAAGGTCTCTGGCACCAGCGACAGCGGGATGCTTATCCCATCCTGGAATTCCGGCAGACCTTTTAGCTCGGGCCTTATACAGGTCCCAATCAGCATCAAAGTAAAACATCTTCATTTGTGCGGCTAGAGACCCTTCAGCATGGATGTTATGACTACCGTGCTGCCAGCCGGTTATATCCTTTACATACCTTATGGCACGAAGCCTGTGTTCAGTTGGTATGCCAGCTTTGCCCCCAAGATACTTGTCTATCAAGGGGCGTTCTTCAGGGTTCATCCAATCTCTATACTGGATGGGGTCGGCGACAATGCCTCCACAAATGTCCTGCACTACCTTGGTTGCCTCATGGAAGTTATCAGCATACATGTACTTGGCTATATTGGTAAGCATTCCACTGGGAACGACTAAATCCGCCTCAGCTTCTTTATCGGGGAACATGCAGGCTGCCTCGCTTATGGCTTTGACACTCTCGGTAAGCTGCGCCAGCCAGGCTAACTTATTTTGGATATGAGCATATTTCTCCAGGCCATTATATTCAGCCATCAATGCCGCTATACCGGTGAGGTTTTCAAGTGCTGGTATCATACGACAGCAAGCATAAAGCCGATGAAAAGTGCCAAAGGCATAGGCAATGTCTCTGGAAAACTGCCATTCGCCGGCCTGAAACACATTCTCCCAGGGCACAAAAACATCGTCAAAGACAATCATGCACTCACCGTCACCGATGCCATACCTTGCCGAAGCAGGATAATCCCACCTCGTTTCTTCAGTGCTTAGCCCCCTGATGGTCGGTTCTGAAGATATAAGAGTAATGCCCTTAGCATTTAGAGGGGTGGCAAAGACTACAGCATAGTCCGCATCTGGCTCTCCGTGAGTGCGACAGGGCAGAACAATCGCTCCATTACAAGCTGGTGTAGCACTTATATGATACTTGGCTCCCCTTACTACTATTCCATCCTTTTGCCGGTCAACAATCCTGACAAAATAATCCTTATGTTGCACCTGCTGCGAAGGGTGAAGGCCTCTGTCTCCCTTAACATCCGTCTGGGCTCCAGTAATACCAGAATCCGTTGATTGGAGGTAGTCGCGATAATGCTCGACATGCTCTACATAGTTGGTGCCTAGCTTCCTGTCCATTCTTTCAGCGACAACCCTTGACGCAGCCAAGGCATCAACACCCATGCTATGAAGGCCCGTTCCACCAAATCTGGAACCCTCTATATAGACCTGCCTTTTCCGGATAAGGTCTTCGGCTGTTTTGGGTGATGTCCACAGGAAATGGACATCTTCTCCCTTTTCATTCTTGGTTACAAAAAGGTCGCGATACTCAGGGTCATTAGTAAGAACATAATCCATACAACCTCCCCTGACAACTCGCCTCAGAATAGGATGTGCGGTTACATCCTTCACCCTCTCTCCTGAGTTATAAATCACCCTGCCGTCTCTCAGGCTTTCGAGGTATTCCTCAACCGTTCTAATCATAATAACCTCCTCGCTCTTACATATTTATTGAGTTTCAATAAGCCTACTTGTGTTACAACCTCTACATAGCACAACCTCCTTTAATTAGATTTGGGTGTGCTTAAACTCCAAACATTACACGGCACACCTCAGCGAGGGTATTGCTTTATATGAATCGGCTTGATGAAACAGGTGAAACCTCAGTAAGAGGATATAATAACCTGTATTCTATATAGCATAGCCCCCTCTAATTACTCTTAGCTGGGTCTTTTCATAAGTTCAAAGATTGCACCGCCGGGTCCGCCAGCATCCAGGTAGGCAAAGTTACCCGGGTCCGTGATTAGAAGCTTGGCTCCCTGTGCTACCAGGTTGGCAGCCTCTGCATCTACATTATCCACGTAAAAGCCGAGGTGATGCAAGCCCTCCCCCCAGGTATCAAGGAAGCGGGACTGGAATATCCTGCCTTCCGTACACTGCACGAGCTCAATCTGCACCGGGCCCAGGTAGGCAAAGGCCATCCTTATCTTCCAGGGTCGCCCCTTGGCATCAGTGCCGCCATTTTCCCTGAAAGTCCAGGGACCAATGCCGTACAGTGATGACCAGGCTTCAATAACCTTATCAATGTCCTTTACCGCAAAACTAATCTGGTCAGCCGTTTTTAGCTGAAGCTTGTGAGTCTGGCTACTTTCCATATTCGTTAACCTTCCTTTCTGTAGCAATTAGTTCCCACATTAACCATTATCTCCCATTCTAACCCGGTCTCTTGTGGGGAGAACTTTACCAGGGCTTGCCTAAATTATAATGCTCTTTCTTGGCCTGCCTGTCAAGAAGGCAAAGGCTTCTGTCTAGCTTCCCGGTTCTCTCGCCTGACGGGGGCTTGATTGGTGAGGGGATTATGCGGTATATAGTAAAGAAAAAACAAAGCAGAGTGAAGATGGGCATTGTCAACTAGAATCTTATGCTAGGCAGCTTGCTTCGGGGAACCGCTTGCCGGGGTTCCAAGGGGGCGCAGCATCCCCCTGGAATGGGGCCCCCGCAAAACCGTAGATTTTGTGGGGTTTATTTCTCTGGAGGGTAAGGTAGCACCGGTAGCTGGGGGGAGTCGGGGTATTGGTCGGGCTATCGCCCTGGTGATAGCCCGACCATATTGCCAAGGTTGAAGATTCCCGAAACCTGGTTGAAAAGGTACTGGCTGAGTTTAGCAATTTTAGCTCCTGCTTGTTGACACCGTGTCTTTTTCGTGGGTATATTAGAGTATGCGCCTATAGCTCAGTGGATAGAGCACTGGTCTTCGGAACCAGGTGTCGTGGGTTCGAATCCCTCTAGGCGCGCATCAGCATTATCAACCACCAAGCATCGTCTATCTCGGCATTCCTGGCTTGTCAAATTCGCGCAATCAGGTCATAGCGTATCAACTTTTCATCACATCGTGGTACAATAGTTGCTAAAACTACCATCTAGCTGTACGAGACGAGCAAAAAACTGACTGCGAAGGGAGAACTAACATGGAATATCAGCAAATTATCTACCAGCCGGGAAAGGTAGCCCGCCTGATACTCAATCGGCCGCGGTACCTGAACGCTCAGAGTCGGCTACTGCGCGAGGAGATGGACGACGCTTTTGCCCGGGCTATGGAAGATGACGAAGTGGGGGTGGTCATCCTATCTGGAATGGGTGAACATTTCTCGGCAGGGCACGATATAGGCACGCCCAACGAAGCAGCCGACCGTAAAGAGCGCGGGTATCCCATGGACAGGTATGGACGCTACAAGAGGATGCGCGGCCTTACGGTGGAAAATACTCTGCGCTGGCGCAATCTGCCCAAGCCGACCATCGCCATGGTGCAGGGCTACTGTATTTTCGGGGGCTGGATGATTGCCGCCGGGATGGACATCATCTTCGCCTCAGAGGACGCGCTGTTTCTGCCATCACACTTTCAGTATTTCTCGACGCCGTGGGATATCGGGCCGAAAAAGGCCAAAGAAGTTTTGTTTGAGCACCGCTTCATGACCGCCTGGGAGTGCTGTGAGCACGGGTTTGTCAACCGGGTGTTTCCCAAGGACAGGTTGGAGGAGGAAACGCTTGCCTACGCTGACCGTGTGGCTGATAACTGGTTAAGGGACCCGTTCCGCGTGCGCACGGTCAAGTTTTCCATCAACCACATGATGGACACCATGGGCTATACGGCGGCGCTGGAGGCAGCCTATCAGAGCTACTGTGTCATGATGGGACTGGAAGACCGTCCACCACCAAGTATTCAGGATGGCGGCGTATCCCGGACACCAATAGCCCTGCAAAACCTGGAGCTGACCAAACCCTGGCTGGAGTCGAAGCGTCAAGTCTTGTAGCAGTGGTGTTTTACGGCAAAGGTCCTGTTTAAAATGATGGCCCGCTAGCCACTCTCTGCCTTTATCTACAGTGTGGATTACCTGCCAGGTTCTTCTACGGTGCTAGCTTCTTTGGCCATTATGGCAGCGCCCAGGGCAGTGACGAACTGAGGCTGAGGAGGCACCAGCAACTGTAGCCCCAGTTTTTCCTCCACCCACTTAATAAGGCCGGTATTAAGACCGCCGCCACCACTGATGGCACACTGCTCCTCCAACCCAACCCGGTTAACAAGAGCCGATATCTTCTCTGCCAGCGCCTTGTGCACCCCGGCCAGGATATCTTCTTTAGGGATACCCTCGGATACCCTCGAGACTGCCTCCGATTCACCAAAGACGGCACACCCTGTCGTGAAAACCACCGGGTTGTCAGACGTGAGACAGAGGGGGCCAGCATCCTCAAGCTCTATCTGGAGAACATTGGCAATGATGTCAAGAAAGCGCCCACTACCACTGGCACACTTTTCACTGATTACAAAGTTGGCCACCTGACCACTCTCGCTGAGTCGTATCACCTGCGTGGACTGCCCCTGCACATCAATAACGGTTCTCGCCGAGGGGAAGATGCTGTTTATTCCCCGGGCGCAGCAGCGAATATCGGTTACCTGTTGATTGCTGAAAGTTACATTACCGGAACCCTGGCCGGTGGCTATGGTACAGGCTATGTCCTGCGGTGACAGCCCCGCCTTCGCCAGAAGCTCTTCTCTCAGTTTCCCGGCTGCTGTCCGGTAATTGACCCCGGAAGGCAGCATATGGTAAGCCAGAAGCTCACCATCTCTGTTTATGACTCCCTTGCTGGTTCCTGAGCCAATATCGATTCCCATGAAATAAGGCATGTTTGAATATTAACTACTTGAAGAAAGTAGCCTCCCCCAGGCGGCGCTCCCCCTTCTGGATAGGCTCGCCTTTGGCTAGTGCCTTCAGCGTGATTTCCTTCGCCAGCAGGGCGGCACCTATCGCTCCGCTGAGAAGCGGCTCTTCAGGAACGAGAGCCGGGCATCCCAGGGTTTCCTCAAGAGCACTGACAACCCCGATATTCTTGGCCACTCCTCCGGTAAATACCACATCGGGCTCCACCTTCAATCTCCTCGCCATGCTGGCTACCCGGCTGGCGATTGCACTATGGAGCCCGGCTACGATGTCTTCCAGCGGTACCCCATCAGAGAGATGGTTTACTACTTCCTGCTGGGCAAAAATAGTGCAGGTACTACTAATCGAGACCTTTTTCGTAGATTTCAGGGAAATGTCTCCCAGGTCTTCAAGGTTGAGGCCCAGTGTAGCCGAAAGGACTTCCAGGAACCTGCCTGTTCCGGCAGCACACTTATCGCTCATCACAAAATCAATAAGCTTGCCATCCCTGACCTTAAGCCCCTTGGCATCCTGCCCTCCGATGTCAATAGCCAAGCTGACACCGGGGAAGAAACTGGCAACCCCCTTGGCGTGGCAGGTCAATTCTGTAATCTGGCGGTCGGCGAAGGGGACATTAATCCTGCCGTAGCCGGTGGCTATAATGTAAGATATTTCATCGATAGTTAAGCCAGCCTGCTCCAGCGCCTCCTCCATCACTTTATTGGCCAGGCGCCGGTGCTCGGCGCCGGTATGCTTTATGATGGAAGCACGGATTTCATCGTCCTCGCCCATAATCACCACCTTGGTCATGGTGGAACCAAGGTCAATACCAGCAAAATACATAAAAAAGCCCTTCTATTATCTACCCTCCCTGCGGTGTATGCTGAAGTGGTTAGCTGATTATCTCAAGAAAGCCCTGAACCCTCGTCCTTAACGGTGCCAGGGCACCCTCCGTATAGTCGTGCTCCAGATATATGCTGGGCAAGTCGATATTATTAAGATAGTCTCTAAGCTGGGGCACTTCGTAGCCATGAGTATCGCAGTAGCGCACCGATTCAAGGATAACGCCGTCAGCCTTCCACTCCCTGGCATAGTCTGCCAGGTATCTGAACCTGCTCTCCAGGTCAGCCATGTAGTCCTTGGTGGTATCGTTATAGTTCTTTGCCCTGAAGGTGCGAGGACACTTGATATCCGCCAGATAGTGATGAGCCAATCCATCCAGAGGGTCATCGGTTGGCTCCACGTCTGAGAAGTAAGCCCTGCTGCCGACACAGGTATCGTCCATCACTATATTGGCATCGAGGCTCTCAATCATCTGTGGAAGGGGGGTATCATCAATAATACTGCCCCAAACGAGAAGCCTTGCCGACTTCTTTACAGGGCCATCCTTTCGCTCCCTGACCTCGCTGATAACCTCCCTTAATAGTTCGGTTCCCTCTGCAACAGGCAGGTTCATCAAAGCTGCCGTCACCTGAATTGTCTCTGTGCCTGAGATTAGAGGTGGGTCGAGCTTTTTGAGGTCATATAATTCCCGCACCAGTGCCCGCTGCTGGTTATGGGCTTTTATAGCCTCCCGGAGCTTTGCCGGGGTAAGTTCTTTCCCGGTATATGCTTCCAGGGCCTCCTTAAAATCATGGAGCAAACCGCGTTGATGCTCTTCAGCAGTCTCGTGAACAGTGTGGGGTGTATCTATATGGTAGGCAAAAGGCGTCTTGACAGCATAGTTCCAGCTACTGTGGAGGCTGGCACCAACATCACAAATGTGAGTGGTAACTATCCCATCCAGGAAATCATACTTGCCTTTCAGCCCCAGGTCGAGACAGCTACGAAGAAACGGGCAAACTACGGTTGGTATAAAGGCATCTGCCTCGGTTACTGGCTCCCTCATATCTCCAAAGATTCTGTAGGGAACCAGGTCAAGAGCAGTCATCATCTCCAGAACAGGATAGATACAAATGTAGCCAAATATCTTATTTCCTTCAGCCTTAAGCTCCTTTACTCTGCGTGGTCGGTCCTGGCAAATCTCTCTGACCCTGGTGAGGCCCTTGATTCCCTCCGCTACCATGAATAGAACCTCCTTATGTCTAGTTTTATCTGCCTCACCATTCCATCCCCGCTTCCTTCCTGAGCTTCCGGTAATGGTCCATAGTCTCTTCAAATGCCTCCGCCTTCCTCAAGGCGTCGGCCGGGTTGAATAGGCTGGTGTCAATTATATCACCCTCAATTACTAATGCGGGTACTTTCAATACGTCCTGCACCTGCTCCGAAAGAAGGTTTAAGCCGGAAGAAGCCGCACGGCACGAGAGGAGGACATGGAGAATAATCCCATCACACTGGTAATCCCGGATATGCTTGAGACCCAGCCGACGGGACGTTCCGGTACGCATGATGTCCTCCTTGATTTCCGCCGCCTCCTCAGGCTCATACTCGTCATCAATGCGGTCAGACATGCTTTGATAGCGGCTCCTGACATAGCGCTCTATAGGGTCGCTGTACTTGCTCAGGTCAATATTCACCGGTCTCAGGGGACTGTAGGCGCTCTCAATAACAAAGTTCCAGCCCCTGTCTGCCAAGTCCTCGAGGAAACCCAGACTATGCCAGGGAGCCAGACCCTCAAATGATAATCGATATCTCTCCTCCCGATTGATGGCAGCTACCTTATTATCCACCCGGTCCTTGACCTCGTCGTACATCTTTTTATGACCGGCTATTATTACCTGGGGGTCGGCTGCCCCCCGATACAGGGCTGCGGACATGACGCTCCAGAAGTCCCTGGTATGCATCGGGCCGGGTCTCGCCATACGAAGCTGGTTAATATCCCACCGCAACTGGTTAATCTCAGTTGTTCCCCCGCCGGTGTATTCCAGTCTATCCCAGTCCATCTTCTTGCCGATAAGTTTTTCCAGGAAGGCAACAAATGCCTTTAGCTCATTGACCAGGAAGCTAACATTGCGCTCATAGGCACCTTCTGCCAGGCTTTCCCTGGCCCCGGGAGTGGGTTGTTCCAGTGTCCATACCGGGGCATCGAAGTAGCGCCCCAGCGCCTGGAACCACTTGAACCTGGCATCACACACATAACCCGAACCTACCAGTAAGGTTGGCTTGGGCATGCCCCCTGCCGGTGCCTCCGGTGGGATTACCCCATCCAGGTCCATCATCCTGGCAGAGTAGCCAACGCAGGTGCGGGCGTAGCCACACAGGTGGCTGGGAAATCCCTCAGCATCGGCGCGCTCCAGATACGGTGTAGCCGTCTTCGTAGCTGCGCAGACGCTACTGTAATTTTCCGGGTAGACGGTTGTGATGTCCATGGCGCTGAGAATGGGGTTAGACCAGCCCTCAAGCATAACCCAGGCAACGGGTTTGCCTTCCTGCTCAGCTTCTATCCCTCCCTCGTACATCTTGTCCACCTCGGCACGGAGTGCGTACATTGATTTTAACCTGTTCAGTGGTCTTGTTTTTACTTCTTCTGCCATTGTTAAAAACCCTCCATAACGAATCAGTCTCTTCGATGCTAACGCAAGGCGCTAAATCACTTCCTTCTCCCTGAGCTCGGCAATTTCCTCCCAGGTATAGCCACCGATTTCCATAAGGACTTCCTCAGTGTGCTGGCCAAATTCAGGGGCTTCGGCTCTGACTTCACCCGGGGTCCTGCTCAGTTCAATGGGGAGTCCTCGTACCCGTACCGGGCCGAGGACCTCGTGCTCGTAGTCGATAATATAATTATTAGCGATAACCTGCGGGTCATTAATCAGGTCAGGTATAGTTTGAACCGGTGTACAAATAACATCGCCCGTTTCCTTAAGAATTTTCATCCATTCCAAACTCGTCCTGGTTATGAAAATCTCATCCATCAGGGCAATCAACCCCTCACTGTTTTCCCGCCTCACCTCGGCGTTCTCATACCTGGGGTCATGTTCGAGGTGGTCAATTCCTAGAGCCTTGCACATGGCGGGCCACTTTATATCCGGCTGCAACATACCCAGGACAAGCCACCGGTCATCTTTGCACTTATAGTAGTTCCACAGAGGGTTGGCGACATTCTTTCTGGTTGGCTTCTCCGGCTGTTCCTCTGGCGGTGCGTCAG
>CAZXWQ010000028.1:10703-14351 GCA_964644545.1 uncultured Dehalococcoidales bacterium
TTGGCGACATTCTTTCTGGTTGGCTTCTCCGGCTGTTCCTCTGGCGGTGCGTCAGGGCGGATATAGAGCCCCATGCCGATAGGTAATCCCTGCAATGTAATCATGCTCCCCAGGTGAGACACGTCTACCTTCTGGCCAATCCCCAGCCTTTCTCGTGCCAGCAGCGCCGCCAGTATACCATAGGAGGTCATTATTGCCCCCGCCTGGTCGGCAAGACCACCGTGGAACGGCAAGCAGGGGTCATGCGGGTAACCGATGACACTGGCTATCCCGGACCGTGCCATCCCGACAAAGTCAAAAGCTGGCTCTCTAGCCTCGGGACCCCTTGGCCCGTAGCCGGAAGCAGCGGCATAGATGATTTTGGGGTTGTACTGACACAGGGTCTCATAATCGAGCTTTAATTTTTCGGGTACACCCTGCCGAAAATTATGCACGAAGACATCGGAGTTCTCGACCAGGCGGTAAATGACCTCCTTGCCCTCCTGCTTTACCAGGTCTATGGCGAGGCTCCTCTTGCCGCGGTTGTTGGTCTCGAAGTAAGCGGACTTTCCATCAGGAAGGTCGCCGGTGGCAGTCATTATGAAACCGCGGCCGGCATCACCGGTGATACGGTTTTCAATATGGACCACGGTAGCCCCCAGGTCAGCCAGCAGAGACGTTGCCACCGTTCCCATCTGCCACTGAGTCCAGTCAAGCACTTTAATACCATCAAGAGGTCCGGCCATTTTCTTAACCTCCTATCCTGTATGATAATACGGTTATCGCTGGTGAATACCCGATAAGCCACCGGGCCGTAATACCACATCAACACTCATTATATCATTGTATGAGTATAACCATCAAAGTTGTATCGGGGCACTGCATACCAGTAACCTGCTTGCCCCTCAGCCAGAATAGTGCCCCCCATCCCTATGGTAAACAGCCAAATATTTATGGTATTGACATTACCCATTTGAGATACTAGAATAAACACGCGTATTGGGGATATGTGTGCACAAGTAAGTGATGAGGCCACATATTCATTACTGGGCAACAGGATGATAGGTTCGTCAGATAGCCAGGACACTGCTGTAGTAGCAAGCGGTATTGAAAGAGCCATGAAGTACTAGGAGGATAGTATGCGTGCATATACAATCAGAAGGTTCTTCCTGCTTATACCCACTATGTTCATAGTGACTGCAATACTGTTCCTTGTAGTCCGCATGATGCCGGGTGGCGTTATAGAGCTGATGGTTATGCAACACACGCAGGAGCAGGCTGGTGAAGTGAATCTGGATGAGGACATGGTCAGGGAAATGATGGGATTGGATAAGCCAATACATGTCCAGTACATCGACTGGATAAGTGGTATATTCCTCCGTGGCGACTTCGGGAAGTCCCTGTGGACAGAGCGTACCCTGGTTGAAGAGATGAAGAGCAGGATTCCGGTAACCTTTGAACTCGGCCTCCTGACTATGATAATAGCCAATGTAATAGGCATCCCGATAGGCATATATTCGGCGATAAGACAGGACACCTGGCTGGACTACGTGGGGCGGACCTTTGCCATATTGAGTCTGGCTACTCCTGCCTTCTGGCTGGCAACTATGCTAATAGTCTACGGCTCTATCTACCTTCACTGGGCACCACCGATTGAGTATGTTCCTTTTAGCGTGAACCCGATAGAAAACCTGAAAATACTGATAATTCCGGCTGTCCTGACAGGAACGGCTATGACCGGAGGAATGATGAGGTACCTGCGCACCCTGGTACTGGAGGTGCTGAGGCAGGACTATGTGCGGACTGCCTGGTCGAAGGGACTCAGGGAAAGGGTTGTCGTTATCAGGCATGCCATGAAGAATGCCCTCATCCCGTTAATCACGATGTTTGCCCCTCAGATAGGCATGCTGATTGGCGGCTCGGTTATCATGGAGCAGATATTCTGTCTGCCGGGGATGGGCCGTTACCTGCTGGAAACAATCACCAGGAGAGACTACCTCCTGGTTTCGGGGACAAACCTCATCTATGGTGGCTTTGCCATGTTCACGATACTTCTTACCGATTTGAGTTACGCCTGGGCAGACCCGAGGGTCCGCTACAGGTAAAATGAGGAAAAAATGAGTGATGCAACAGATGGCAAACCAGATGCAAAAGTAGAGTTAAAGAAACGAGGTCGAACTCTTGATTTATTTATCAGGCTGGTCAGGGAGAAGCCGATGGGTACCATCGGTGCGGTCATAGTCGTGTTACTATTATTTACCGGAATCTTTGCCGACCTTTCATGGATAGGCATGCCGGAGATAGGCCTGGCACCCCATCACTATAACGAGATTCATATGAAAGACAGGCTGGTGCCACCATCAGCAGAGTATCCCCTGGGTTCGGATAACGTGGGGCGAGACCTGCTCAGTCGTGTTATCTATGGGGCTCGAATTTCTATGATTATAGGGATAAGCGCCACTTTACTTAGCACCGTTGTTAGCGTTGTTATAGGTCTTACCTCAGGGTTCGTCGGCGGTAAGTTTGACATCATGACGCAGAGGTTTGTCGATGCCTGGCTGTGCTTTCCCGGGCTGGTCATTTACCTGACCTTTATGAGTATCATCGGGGGGGGCATGCTGCAGGTGATACTTGTTCTGGGCATAGGCGGCGGCATCGGTGCTTCCAGAGGGTCAAGAGCCCTTGCCTTCTGGATTAAGGAGAGCGCCTACGTGGAGGCGACGAGGGCTATTGGTGGTTCCAACTGGCGAATACTCTCGCGACACCTGTTCCCCAATGTTCTACCTATGATAATTATCGGGTTTTCACTGGGTATAGGAGGGATTATTCTAGCCGAGGCTACCCTTAGCTTCCTTGGGTTCGGCATTCCCCCGCCGTTTCCCAGTTGGGGACAGATGCTTAGTGGTGTGGGACGTCGATATATGTACCAAGCTCCCTGGCTGGCTCTGTGGCCCGGTATTGCCCTGACTCTTGCTGTCTACGGCGTAAACATGTTCGGAGATGCACTGAGAGACCTGCTTGACCCCAGGCTAAGGGGAGGCGTGGGTGGTGTAGGAGGTTACGGAATGGAGCAGGCTAAGAAAGCCCTGAGAAAAAGAGAGGCTAAGGCTGGAAAGAGACAACTTGACAATAACGCACAAGGCGATTATGTTTAAGCCGTATTGATGGTTAGCGCAGACTTAAAGGTAAAGGGAGTGCTTGATGTGAGACTAAGCGAAGTTACCCGGGATTATTGCTCGTCAAGAGAGAAAGGAGATGAGGAATGAGAAAGAAAGCTGTGTGGCTGGTGCTGAGCTGTCTGGTGGTGGTAGCACTGGTGCTGGTGTCCTGCGGGCCGGCGGCAGAAGAAGAGGAGGGGAAGACAGTTACCGGGAAGGTGGTGGAAAAAGAGGAAGAAGTGGTAGGGGAGGAAGAAGTGGAGGTGGAAGAAGAGGAAGAGATGGTGGTAGATGCCTTCGGCAAATTGGTGGAGAAGCCGAAATACGGCGGCACGTGTACCTTTTACATGGCATCGTCGGCCATGGAGAACATTGACCCGGTAAGGTCAGCCCTGAGCGGGTGGATGTGCGCCCCAATGTACGAGTGCCCGGTAATAGTAGACTGGGCTATGGGACCGGCGGGCACCGGCGAGAACCCGTTTACCGGCCACTACATGGATGATGAGTTCCT
>CAZXWQ010000029.1:0-3632 GCA_964644545.1 uncultured Dehalococcoidales bacterium
AACTAGCTCGGCGATTCCCTTAACCTGGATGACCTCACCCTTATCCATAGTCAGTACGCTATCCTCAAGCATGGCCATGCAATAAGGGCAGGCGACTGCCAATATTTCAGCCTCTACATCCAGCGCCTGCTGTACCCTCTGGTCAGAGAATCTTTCTCCCTTTTTGGTCTCTTCCCAAATCCTTCCCCCACCACCGCCACAGCAGAGGCTATTGTCATGGTGGTTGAACATCTCAACCAGCTCCAGGCCGGGGATGCTGTTTAGAATCTCCCGGGGCTCATCATAGATATCATTATGACGCCCCAGATAGCAGGAGTCATGATAGGTGACCTTTTTGTTTAGTTCCTTGGTGAGCTTCAATCTGCCTTCCTTGATAAGTTCAGCCAGATATTGGCAGAAGTGAACCACTTCAAAATTGCCTCCCAGTTCGGGATACTCGCTCTTGAAGGTGTGATAGCAGTGTGGTGAGGTGGTAATAATCCTGGTAACACCGGCTTCATTAAGGAGACTAATGTTACTCTCGGCAAGACTCTGGAATAGGCTCTCATGTCCTGCTTTGCGAATGCTCTCGCCGCAGCAGGACTGCTCGTTACCAAGTATGCCAAAATCTACTTCGGCAGCTTTCAGGATACTGGCGGTAGCCTTGGCGACCTGCTCTGACCTTGGGTCATATGAGTTGTAGCAGCAGGGGAAATACAGTATCTCGGTTCCTTTGGTATAGGTCTTTATACCAAGGTCTCTCGCCCAGTTTGTTCGGCTCTCCCGGTCTTCTCCCTGTGGATTACCCACACCGGAGATATTCTTGGCTGAAATCCGAAGCGGGTCGGGGATGCCGCCTATGCCTAATTCGACAATAGCTCTGCGGAGAGACCGCCAGACATCTATTATCTCCACACCACGGGGGCAGCGGTCAACGCAAGCATTGCAGGTGACACACAGCCACATGTCGTCATCTTCAAAATCAGGCAGACCCAATTGCGACTGATGCATTACCTTGCGAACGCTAAAACTTTTGACCGTGTTCCAGGGGCAAGTAGCGGTACAGGTACCGCACTGGTAGCACAGTTTGCAGATTTCGCCGCCCTCCTCTTTAATGATATCTATCGCTTCTTGAAATGGCGCTACTGCTTGCATCTTAGACCTTCCCCTTTCTATTCACTCGTGGTGTTTCTCCATATTGAGTTATCGTTATTAGAATATCCTGTTCCCATTATTTAATTTTTTACCCACTCTGTGGAGCGGGTGAAAATACAATATATCTTTATCAGATTAGATTATGTGCTTTGAGAGCATCTTCAGGACTGACAATATGCCGCTTCCACCAGGAGCTGGTCGTTTTGCTGTCTACGCCGAGGGCCAGCCCCAGTAGTTCGCTGAAGTGGAGGATGGGCATCAGTTGCGGGCCAGGCTGTCTGGTATCCAGGTTGGCCATGCAGAGAGGGCAGGCGGTAACTATCGCTTCTGCCCCGGCATCGGATGCCGCCTGGCAGATATCCCCGACAAGCTTGATTACAATATCTACCCGGGATAGCAGTAGATTCCCACCGCAGCACTCCACCTTGTGAGACCAGTCGACAGCTTCGGCTCCCAGGGTGTCCAACAAATCATCTATCAACCTGGGGTTTTCCGGGTCATCAAACTGTGTAACCTCAGGGGGTCGGACCAGATAACAGCCGTAGTAGGCCGCCAGTTTTAAGCCCTTAAGCGGCTTTTTTACCCTTCGCTTGATTTCCTCCAGTCCTACTTCGCGGCTGAATATATCCACCAGATGTCTGACCTCGACATTTCCCTGATAGGGCATACCGATTATATTTTCTATCTCCTGTCGTAACTCATCGTTAGCCTGTAGCTCGTGGTTTGTTTGCTTGAAGCGGAGGAAGCAGGCGGCACACGCCACCGCCATATTCAGTCCCTCCTTTTCAACTATGGCTAGGTTTCTGGCTGGTAGTGCCAGAGAAAGCCTGTGATTGGTGCAGTGTCCCGAGGATGCGCCACAACAGCTCCAATCTTCTAACTCTACCAGTTCAACGTCGAGTATCCTGGCTGCTGCCCGTATCGATTGGTCATACTCTTTGGCGGTAGATTCCAGGGAACATCCCGGATAATAGCTATACTTCAGTTTCTCCATGGTCCAACCTATTCTCTCTCTATCATTTTGAAAATGCGCTTCACGTCAGCCACTCCCTTAATCCTGGCAGGGAAAATGGCTAGCTTGCGCCTGAGGAACATCTTGGCGCCCAGAATCATATCGCTAGGTAGCTTTTTAAGATTGAATATATCACCACTGAGGAGCATATACCACACGATTAGTGCCAGCTCGTGTATCTTGCCGTTACTCTTGATGCCATTGAGAAAGACGGCATGAAACAGGGGGAGGTAGGTTGCCCGGGTACGTCCTTCTCCGATTGCCATATGCCTCAATGTATCCATTACCAGCACTATATCTATGTCATTGGGGCACCTGGTGGCACAGGTCTCGCAACTGGCGCATAGCCAGATGGTTGAGCTATCGAGTACGCGTTTCTTGAGGCCGAGCTGTACCATTCTTATTATCTGGTGAGGGGTGTAGTCCATAGCATAAGCCACGGGACAACCCGAGCTACAAGCGAAGCACTGGTAGCAGAGCTCAAGGTGGGCCTGGCTCTTTTCCTTCACTTCCCGGGCGAAGGCGAGGTCGCACTCCTCCTTGCCCTTCTGGGTAGCAACACGAATCGTCATTTCTCTCCTATCCATTGAAGCTCGTCTTCTCGGTAGGTGGTTGGTGGTAACTCATCCTCCAGACTGCGCCCCGGAGTGTAGTCGAACAGCCTCTGCACGTTGTCGCCGATGAGCTGGAATATCTTGAGCAATGGGATATCGCTGGGGCATGCCTCTTCACAGGCGCCGCACCCGATACAGGAGGCACCCATATGAGTCATCCGGCCCAGGTGGAAGAGAAGGGTATCGGTAGGCATCCTCATGGCTCCCCTTTTCTCAGCCAGCCCCAGGTATTTATCGGCTTCCAGTTCGAAGGTGGGGGAATCGAAGAAGCATTCCCGGCAATAACAGACCGGGCAGACAGTTCTACAGTTGTGGCACTCGATACAGGGGGCAAAGACGGTAGAAAGATTCTCTACACCGCCCACCTCCTGTTTGGTCTGTTCAAAGAATTTCTCTCGCGTCTCCTTCATCTGGGCGAGGAGCTTTTCTACCGCTGCCTGTCTCTGCGTGACCATCTCATTATCGGTCTCGACGGCTAAGCCCAGCTCTTCCAGAACCTGCTCACCCTTTTCGGTATCCGCTTGCAGGAGAAGCCCCTTGTCAGGGTCTACCCCGAAGATGCCTATAATAAGGTCGGCGGTCAAAGGTGCGGGGTACTGGCATATCTGGCAGCCCGCCCTCAGCTTGGGGTCTTCTTGCCTTTGAGGGAAGGCTTTCACAAAGTCGTCTGAGGTACTCTCGGTGGCAAACTGCTGGTAATCCTCTACGGAATAGGCACCAGGACAGTCTATTCCGATGAGGAGAAGGTTATCCAGTGAGGCTTGCTTGAGCTTGACCAGCTCTATCAGCGCCCTCATTTCGCAGGGCCGTATAACCACCGCCGTTTTCTTGCTTACTGGGGATAGTCTGGTCATTGCCGATATAATGCGGGC
>CAZXWQ010000029.1:3732-6033 GCA_964644545.1 uncultured Dehalococcoidales bacterium
TGCCAGCCAGGGGGCTGGGGCCCTGTTTCTTCGTTTCCTCGGTAATTTCTCTCACTGCCTGGGCAAATTCTGGCCCTTCGCTGGCACTAATCCATCTTACCCAGATTCTATTGTCGTCCAGCCCCAGAGCTTCAAAAATAGTCTTTAGCATGGCGAACCTTCTTCTGGCTTTGTAGTTGCCCGACACATAGTGGCAATCTCCGGGGTGGCATCCTCCCACCATGACGGCGTCGGCGCCGGAGAGTAACGCCTTAATTAGGTAGACAGGGTCAACGGTGCTGCTACACATCACCCGTACTGGATGAAGATTAGGCGGATACTGTGCCCTGGTTGTGCCTGCCAGGTCAGCCGCCGCTCCAGTACACCAGTTGCACAAAAACCCTATTATCTTCGGTTCAAATTCGTCCTTTTCAGCCATCTATACAACTCCTTAAATTTGCTAACAGCCTCTACAGGGCGGCTTCTATCATGGAGAACAGTTGCTTGTCTTTCAGCCCTCTTAATTTAGAGGCACCATTGGGGCAAAGGGCAACACAGGCCCCGCATCCCTGGCAGAGTGCCTCTTCTACCACGGCAACCTTTTGCTCCTCATCCAGCCATCTAGCGTTATAAGGGCAGGCAGTAATGCAGAGTCCGCACCCACTGCATTTCCTGGCGTTTACCTCAGAGACAATTCTCCCTGATTCCAGTTTCTCTTTGGCCAGAATAGTGGCCGCCCTCTGTGCCGTAGCCTCGGCTTGAGCTATCTCTTCCTCAAGATTCCTGGGTGCGCTGGCCAGTCCGCAGACGAAGATGCCATCGATTATTGAGTCAACAGGGCGGAATTTAGTATCTACTTCTTTGAAGAACCCGTCTTCGGTTAGTTCCACGGAGAGAATCTCGGCTAATTCCCTGTTGTCTCCAGGGACTATCCCGGTACTCAAGACCACAAGGTCTGCTTCGATTTCCAGCCTTCCACCGAGAACCGGGTCATCGACCTGGACCAGTACTGTCTTGTCCTCAATTTCTACTTCAGGTTCTGCGTCTGGTTCATAGCGGGTAAAGAGCACGCCGGCCTCTCTGGCCCGGGTGTAATGCTCCTCCAGGAAACCATAGGTCATAATATCCCGGTTGAGGATAAAAATCTCTGTTTCGGGGCTTTGCTCTTTAATCTTAAGGGCGTTTACTATAGCCTCCGAGCAGCAGGTACGGTTGCAGTAAGGATGCTCATCGTTTCGAGAGCCCACGCACTGAATCATTACTATTGTTGATGGTTTCTCCAGGGTTCCCTCAGCCAGGCGCTTCTGTAATTCTTTTTGCGTGATTATCCGGTCATCCTGACCGTACAGGTACTCGGTTGGCTGGTAATACTCAGCCCCCGTGGAGATAATGATGGTACCATGTTCAACAGAGCTAACATCTTCCCCGGTCTTGACACTGGTCTGGAAGTTACCGGCATGGCCGGTTACTTCAACTACCTCTGATTCGAGGTAAAGGTGAATCGTGGGGTTAGACTTAACCTTTTCCAGGGTGTCATTGAGGAACGCCTGCGGCTCTCCATTACCCGGGCCGTAGTGCATGTCTCTGGTGTGGCCTCCAAGCTCAGCCGACTTTTCCACCAGGTGCACCTCAAATCCCTGCTCGGCAAGGCAAAGGGCAGCAACAAGCCCGGAGATACCGCCACCAATAATCAGCCCCTGATGGTTCACCGAGGCGGAGGGTACGGGAAGCTGTTCCTGTCCCCTTAGCTGTTCTACTGCCATTGCCAGTGTGCTTTGTGCTTTGTTTGTAGCTAGAGCCCGGCTGTCCTTATGCACCCAGGCAATCTGCTCCCTGAAGTTGACCAGTTTCCACAGGGAGGAGTCAAGGCCAACCTCCCGCATTGCCTCATTAAATAACCTCTGATAGTGGTAGGGGGCACAGGCGGCAAGAATTACACGATTAGCCCCGGATTTGGTTATGGTCTTTTTGACTTCATCGAGGGTTTCGGGAAGACAGAGGTAGGCTATACCCTCGACGTGGACGACGCCGGGTAAACCCTGGGCAAAGGTGGCTACCTGCTCCAGGTCCACTGCTGAGGCAATTTCATCACCGCACTGGCAGAGGAAGATGGCTAGCTTGATATCCTCATCAGTTGAGGATGGCTCCTTGTGCTCAGTCTTCTTGCCGATAAGCTGGTTACGCGCTGAGGAAAGCAGTGTGGATGCCTCACAGGCAGCGGCACTCGCCTGGATAACTGTATCGGAGATATCGGCCGGGGCGGTTGCTGAGCCACAAACATAGATGCCTTCTCTGGATGTACTGACCTGCCTGAAGTCCTGG
>CAZXWQ010000029.1:6133-14301 GCA_964644545.1 uncultured Dehalococcoidales bacterium
TGAGCCACAAACATAGATGCCTTCTCTGGATGTACTGACCTGCCTGAAGTCCTGGCTTTCGATAAAGCCCCACCTGTTAAGGTTAACTCCTAATACCTGGCTCAATTCAGCAGCGTGGGGAGACGGGCATTGCGCAGCAGACAGGACCACGAGGTCGAATTCGCTGCTGATAGAGCTCCCATCTTCTGCTCGTGCCAGGAGAAAAAGGTTCCTGGTCCGGGGGTTTTCCCTGAGCGTGGAGATGCGGCAGCGGATGAAGTTGACACCTAGCTCCTTTGCCTGGAGGTAATAGCGGTAGTAATCCTTGCCGAAGGCACGGAGGTCCATGTAGAAAATAGTGACCTCAGTCTTCGGGTTCTCCTCCTTAATCAGAATTGCCTCTTTCAGGGCATACATGCAGCAGGCGGATGAACAATAGTTGCGCTTTATGTCTCTTGAGCCAACACACTGCAGGAAGGCTACCTTCTGCGGGACTTCCCCATCGGAGGGGCGGACGAGCTTGCCTCCGGAAGACCCGCCTGAAGATAACAGCCGTTCCAGTTGGATGTTGTTCAGGACGTTAGCATAGCGGCCAAAGCCGTACTGACCCATCTGGGTGGAATCGAACTCTTCAAATCCGGTAGAGACGATGATAGCCCCTGCGGGTAATTGGCGCGACTCGTCGGGTAGGTCGAGGTCGATAGCGTTAGTAAGACATACTTCCAGGCACTTGCCGCATTTAGTGCAGTGCTCACGGTCGATGGTATAAATATTGGGTATAGCCTGGGGATTCCTGACAAATATCGCCTTGCGATTTTGCAGACCCTCGTTAAATTCGTCAGGTACCTCAACGGGGCACACATCAACACAGAGCCCACACCCGGTGCACCGCTCGCTCTTCACCCATCGGGACTCTGTCTTGAGGGATATATCAAAATTCCCTGCTTCTCCCTCTACCTTCTCAATGGTGGTATTGGGTATTAGCTCAATATTGGGGTGAGCCATATCCCGGCGCAGGCAAAACTGTGAGCATTCATCTCGAGAGAACACCGGTAACAGCTTGCATAGTTCACACTGGTTATCGGGAAACCATTTATCTAGCTGGGCAAGAGTGCCTCCAATACCAGGGCTCCTATCTACCAGGTAGACCTTGAAGCCTGATTCAGCCAAATCAAAGGCGGCTCTTATGCCGCCTACCCCAGCACCGACTATTAAAACTGCACCAACTTTCTCTTGCATCAAAATCTCCTAACTGGCCAATCCGGCATACTCCTTGGTAGCCGTGTCAATCATGTCGAGTATCTGCTTCGGTCCGAAGTTCTTGATTTGCATTGCTTTTGAGGGACAATTCACAGCACAGGCACCGCACCCCTTACAAATCGCTTCGTTGACCTTAGCAATCCTGGTCTTGGGGTCAACCTCGACGGCGCTGTAGGCACAGATGGCTTCGCAGTATCCGCAGCCACTGCATATCTCCTCGTCGACGTAAGCGGTAGCTGCCTCCATCTCAACTTTGCCCTTGCTAATCAGAGCTAGAGCCCTGGCAGCGGCTCCGATAGCCTGAGATACAGTATCCGGGATGTCCTTCGGCGCCTGGCAGCAGCCTACGGAATAGACTCCATCAATCATCGTGCCTACCGGGTCAAGCTTGGGGTGCCTTTCCAGGAAAAAGCCGTCAGCGGTCCGGCCCAGCAGGAAGACCCTGGCTACTTCATCGGTATCAGCGCGTGGTTCCATAGCCACGCTCAGTATAACCAGGTCCACCGGTACCCGTATCATGGTTCCCAGCAGGCTATCTTCACAGACTACAATAAGTTTCCCCTTTTCCTCATCCTCCTGGGTAATATCAGTAATCTGCCCCACTTTACCACGGATGAAATTTACGCCTGCTTCTGAGGCCCGCTGATAGAACTCCTCTTGACCTTTGCCGAAGCAGCGCATATCAATATACATCTGGTAGACATCGGCGCCGGTCTTCTCCTTTATCAACTGGGAATATTTCAGGCTGTACATACAGCATACCCGGGAGCAGTACTCGTGGTAGTTCTGGTCGCGGCTGCCGACACAGTGGACAATAGCTACGCTCTTGGGGGTGGAGCCATCCTTGAGCACGATGTTGCCATCGTTGTTATTTATCATTCTCTCGAATTCGAGGCTGGTGATAACATTATCGAAGTGCTTGTAGCCGTATTGGTATATGGGGGTGGGGTCGAAGACGTCATACCCTGTGGAGACGACAATAGCGCCAACCTCCATTTCTACTATTTCGTCTTCCTGGTTAAAATCAATGGCTTTGGTCGGGCAGACCTCTTCGCAGGTTGAGCACCCGCCGTTCTGGAAATGGGTGCAGGTCTCGCGGTCAATGACCGGTATATTGGGCACTGCCTCGGTAAATGGGGTATATATTGCCTTTCTTTTGCATATTCCGAGGTCGAACTCGCTGTCAACCTCCACGGGACATTTCTCCCAGCACTCACCGCACCCGTTACATTTGGTCTCGTCAACGAAGCGGGCTTTCTTCTTTACCTTGACCTGAAAGTTGCCGATATATCCTGAGACCTCTACCACCTCGCTGTAGGGCATTAGTTCGATATATTCACTTGAGGCTACTGCTGCCGTTCTGGGGTTAAGCATCTCGGCTGCTGATTCCAGGTAAGGGAAGGTCTTATCTAGTTGAGCCATATGGCCGCCGATACTGGGTTCTCGTTCCACCAGATAGACCTTGTGTTCCGAACCGGCTATTTCCAGTGCGGCCTGAATCCCGGCGATTCCCGCTCCTACGATGAGGGTATTCGGATTAACTGGAGCAAACTTAATCTCCAGGGGGTTGCTATAGCTGACACGCTTTACCCCTTCCTCCACCAGGGCCATGGCTTTCTCGGTAGCTAGCTGAGGGTCATGGCTGTGTACCCACGAGCATAACTCGCGGATAGTCGCCATATCGCAGTGAAAGGGGTTTAGTCCGGCGTCCTGGCATGCCTCTCGGAAGGTACGTAGATGCATGGTTGGTGAGCAAGAACATACTAAAACACGATTGAGGTTTAGTTCTTTGATATCCTGCTTTATAAGGTCCTGCCCCGGGTCGGAGCATATAAAGCTATAGTGGCGAGCAATGACTACCGAATCCAGTGTCCCGGCAAATTCTGCTACTTTCTCTACATCAAGATAACCTGCAATGTTAGACCCACAATGACATACATATACTCCAATTCTCTTTTCCATATTGTCCTTGTTCTCTCTCTCTCTTGCTTTGTGTTAATCGCCACCAACCGCCACCGCCTCTACCTCTTCTATTGTCCCCACCTCACCTCTGGCAACTATGGCCAGGGCTTTGGCAGCGGCTCCGATAGCCTGAGATACCGCGTCCGGGATGTCCTTTGGTCCCTGGCAGCAGCCGGCTATGAAGATGCCTTCGGTTTGGGTGCCTATTGGGTCAAGCTTGTAGTGTCTTTCTGAGAAAAAGCCATCAGAATCCTGTTCCAGCCCGAAGACTTTGGCTATTTCACCGGCATCAGGGCGCGGTTCTATCGCTACACTCAAGCTGACCATATCCACCGGCACCCGTATCATAGTTCCCAGCAAGGTATCCTCACAGACCACAATCAGCTTTCCCTTCTCTTCATCCGACTGGGCAACATTGGTAACCTGGGCTACCTTACCGCGGATGAAGTTTATACCCTCATCAGAGATACGCTTGTAGAACTCCTCGTAGCTTTTACCGAAGCAGCGCATATCGATATACATCTGGTAGACCTGGGCGCCTGTCTTCTCTTTTATCTGGTGAGCGTGCTTGAGCCCATACATACAGCAAACACGGGAGCAGTACTCGTGGTAGTTCTTATCCCGGCTGCCGACGCAGTGGATAATGGCTGCACTCTGTGGAGTAGAGCCATCCTTGAGTAAAATCTGACCTTCAGTAGGACCGGTGGAGCTAATCATTCTCTCCAGTTCAAAGCTGGTGAGCACGTTATCGAAACGCTTGTAGCCGTACTGATATATGGGTGTGGGGTCGAAGATATCGTAGCCGGTGGTTACGATAATAGCACCTACCTTGAGCTCGCGGTGCTGTTCTTTCATATCGTGGTGTATTGCATTTCGCTCACAGGCGCCCACACAGGCGAGGCATTCTGAGCAAACGCCGCAGTTAAGGCAGCGCTTTGCCTCCGCAATAGCCATTTCCTCGTCGAAACCCATCTCAACCTCGGTAAAGCCCTGCCTCTTCTCTGGTTCGAGGACAGGCATAGACTGCCTCGGCTTCGTCTCTACCCCTGCTTTATTGACCTCCTTCACCCTTTCTACAGTTGCGGGTCGTCCTTCCTTCATGTCCGCTCCCCGTAGATAGCGGTCAATAGATATCGCTGCTTCCTTACCGGCAGCAACGACGCTGATAACATCGGCTGGCCCGGATACCACATCGCCGGCGGCAAAGACGCCATCGATATTGGTTTCCAGGGTTACCTGGTCTACGGAAAGAGTCCCCCACCCGGTATACTCGAGCTTATCGGGCAGCTTTGTCTTGTCCACTCCTTGCCCGATAGCTATGATTACGTTATTTACCTCTATCTCGAATTCGGAGCCCTCGATTGGCACCGGCCGTCGGCGTCCACTGTCATCGGGTTCACCGAGCCCCATCCTGATGCACTGAATACCGGTTACTCGTCCATTCTCGGTAATAACACTGACCGGTACCGCCAGCACATTCAATTCAATCCCTTCAAACTCAGCTGCCTCAATCTCCTCAGGGGCAGCCGGCATTTCAACTCGGGAGCGGCGGTAAACAATGGCTACTTCCCTGGCTCCCAGGCGTTTGGCGACCCTGGCGGAATCTATAGCGGCGTTGCCGCCACCGACCACGGCTACCTTCTCACCCAATTTAACCGTATCGCCTGCATTTGCCTTCTTGAGGAAGTCAAGGGCATGAAGCACTCCTTCTGAATCTTCTCCTGGTATACCCATCTTCTGGCTGCTGCTGGCGCCGGTAGCCAGGAAGACAGCCTGATAGCCCTGGTTAAATATCTCTTCCAGACTGGTTACCGGGGTACTGGTCTTAATCTCAACCCCAAGTGCCCGAACGTAGCCTATCTCCTCGTCTACTATCCTGTTGGGCAGGCGGTATTCGGGTATGCCGTAGCGCAGTAAGCCACCCGGCTCCGGGGCTGCTTCAAAGACGGTAACCGGATAGCCTTCACGCACCAGGTCATAGGCGCAGGCAATACCTGACGGTCCCGAGCCGATAATGGCTACCCGTTCCTCCTTGGTTGGTGTAATGGGCTCCGGCTTTTCCATGCCTTCCTTGAGGGCGTAGTCTGCCATAAAGCGCTTAAGGGCGCGGATGGCTATGGGTTTGTCGACCTTGCCTCTCTCGCAGTCAAGCTCGCAGGGATGGGTACAAACCCGCCCGCAAACCCCGGCAAAAGGCATGGTTCTCCTGAGCACCTCAAGGGCTTCCTTGAATCTGCCATCTGAGATAAGGGCAATATACCCCTGGGCATTGACTCCAGCAGGACAGGCAGACCGGCAGGGAGGGTAACCCCGCTTGTCAATGATAAAGACATTGGGTACGGCTTGAGGGAAAGAGCGGTATGCCGCTTTGCGGTCAATTAACCCGAACTGCCACTCACTGGGCAGGGAAACCGGACAGACTTTTTCACACTCGCCGCAGCCAGTGCATTCGCTAATATCTACATATGTAGGGTTTCTCCGAATCCTGACCTTGAAATCACCAGCGTGACCGGAGACTTCTTCCACCTCGCTGCAGACCAGTAGCTCAATCTTTTTATGCGACCCAACCTGGCTCATCTTTGGTGTGCCAATGCAGGAGGCACAGTCCAGTGTGGGAAAGGTCTTGTCTAACTGAAGCATATGTCCCCCGACGCTGGGCAACTTCTCCAACAGATAGACCTGGTGCCCAGAATCAGCGACTTCCAGAGCAGCCTGCATACCGGCGATACCGGCACCCACAATGAGAACATCGGGCTTACTTGGACTTGCCTTTATCCCGGCTTGACCCTGCACAATACAACCTCCTAGTTACATTCAGTACCTATTTTAGCCTAATTTGGGGATGTGTGCAAACCTGCCCACGCCGCTCTTAGGCTGAGGCTGGAGCTTATTTTCCAAATCGTGTGTACTTTGTCTATACTCCGCACTGTAAGTTTAATTGATAATGGCATGAGCGTATGCGACTTTTATCACGCAATCTGATACCACAAATTGGCTTTAGCGCGGCTCACGTTGGCTGTAACCCCTGTCTCTGTAGATACTGTACCGCTATCCCCCGGACTGGCAGACCGGAGTTATTTCGGGCGATGGTCGAAAAATTGGTTATTATATGGATGAGCTCTCCCTGATTCAATGTCATGTGTGGGTTCTTTCATTCTTATTTCGTATTGACCAACCAGGTGTCAACGCTACTCTTGAACCTGTAGTGGTCCAGTGTGTTTCTCAGGGCGGAGGCACCACGCTGGATGGACGGAAACGCAGGGATACCTCTTTCACTGAGCTTTCGAATAATGCTTCTCGCTTCCTCCTCCGCATTGGGAGTTGAGAAATGGACAAGTGCCATTACCGGCTTCGATGTTCCCTTTTTAATATCATCTATTAGTTGAAGGTTACCTTCAAGCTGCTGGGGAGTAATGTGCCAGCCGGGTTTAGTGGACAGGATGAAGACCAGGTTATCTATATTGGCATCTTGCTCAAGGATTTGCATGATTCGCCTTATCTCCAGACGGTTCACATTACCGCCGGTATCTATTGGGTTAGGATAGCCACCACCTATCAGTACAAAGAATGTGCCCAGTTCATCGTAGGATTCGGGGGTAAGTGGAGGCACGCGCAGTCCAGCCTCAGCAAATACATCGGCGACAACTACTGATTGTCCGCCCGAGCCTCCAGCTACGCCAACGCCGCTACCTCTAACCGGCGGTAAATACAGGAGAGCCTTGATGGTATCAATCATTTCCTCCATTGTTTCTACCTTTATTGCCCCACACTGCCTCACGGCTGCATTCCATATCGCCTGAGGTACCGCCATCGACCCGGTGTGCGAGGCTATAGCACGCCCTCCTTCCTCCGTTCTCCCACCCTTCCATACCAGCACTGGCTTCTGACCAGATACTTCCCTTAATACCGTGAGAAACCGTCTCCCGTCCTTCACGCCTTCCAGGTACATACCAATGACCTTAATCTCCGGGTCGCGGCCGTAGTATTCAAGGAAATCAGGGGAATCAAGCACTGCCCCATTGCCGAAGCTGACCGATTTATTAATGTTTATACCCTGCAAATATGACTCCAGGCTGAAGGCAAGAGCAAGGTTGCCACTTTGTGAGATAAAGCCCACCTGGCCGGAGACCCCGGTATATTGCTCCTCGCTCTGCCTCAGTCCGAGCCCGGGATTGAAGATTCCGAAGCAGTTGGGACCGATGACATGGAGGTTGGACTGTTCTACTCTCTCGGTGAGCAGGCGCTCGAGCCTCATGCCTTCTTCTGTATCCGTCTCGGCAAAGCCGGCGGTAAACAGGTGGACAGCGGCTACCTCCTTACGAATGCAGTCTTCCAGAACCCCGAGCACCGATGCCCGGGGAACAGCTAAAATCACCAGGTCTATTGCCTCCGGAATATCCAGGAGACTGGTATAGTTCTCTACTCCCAGTGCCTTGATATCTTCAATTGTCCCAGGGTTAACCTGGACAGAATAGAGCTTGCCCTTAAAGGCACTTTGAGCACGGAGCCAACCAAAGTTGTTCCTTTTACTATCCCCCACCACGACCACACACCGGGGGTTAAAAGCCCTTTCCAACCTGGCGAAATCTGTTTTCAATTCCTTCCTCCGAGTGTCAGTATGCTTCTGGCGCACCAACTGCTGTGGCTATCTTAAAATGTCTGCACCCTGTTCGTCAATGCCCTGTGCTCGTCCTTATGATTAGTGACAAATTCCCCCATTACCTCGTCATTGCGAGCCGAAACTCCGAGCCGAGTGAGGAGTAGGCGAAGCAATCTCATTCCGCACTAGATTGCTTCGCCCTTCTGTAGAAGGCCTCGCAATGACATAATAGGAGTGCTGAATTTAAAATCACGGTAGGCACTACACTCTGGAGTGTCACCTATCTATCTGAACTTTATCATGCCAGGGATGCTTACCCTAATCCGTGAGTCCAGATTCAAAAAGCTCACCTTGCTGGTGCTGACAT
>CAZXWQ010000030.1:0-7672 GCA_964644545.1 uncultured Dehalococcoidales bacterium
TTGCCTGTAGCGGCTATCCCGACTGTAAATTTACGAAGTCGTACCAGATTAAGACTGGGGCTAACTGCCCGCAGTGCGGCGGCGAGATAATAGGAAGGCTAAACAAGAAGGGGCGCATGTTTTACGGGTGCAGCAACTACCCCGACTGCAAGTTTGCGATCAATTATAAGCCCGTGGCTGAGCCGTGCCCGAAGTGCGGCGGAATGATGACGGAGTACCGGGAGAACCAGGTGAGGTGCACCAAGTGTAAATACAGGGGGAAGGTGGCGGAGGAGAAGACTAAAGTAGGTGCCAGATAGGAATATGCAAGAAGTCTTTGACAGATACATAAACTACCTCACGGCGGAGAGGAATGCTTCGCCGTATACGGTGCGGAATTACGCTAATGATTTGCTGGGCAACTACAAGCGGGGCCCAGAGAAGGGGTTCTTCCAGTTCCTGGTACATAAGAAGGTCGGTACGCTGGAGGAGGTAGATAACCACGTCATGCGTGAGTACATCGCGTGGCTGATGGAGCGGGGTGTTGTCAGGGAAAGCATTGCCCGCAAGCTATCGGCGATTCGCTCCTTCTACCGGTACCTGTTGCGCGAGGGGATAATGGCAAGAAACCCCCTGGAGATGTCTTCTTCACCGAAAACAGACAGGCGTTTGCCATCATTTCTTACTATCGATGAAGTAATACGGCTTATTGAAGCCCCCGACTTATCCACGCCACAGGGGCAGCGTGACCGGGCTCTGCTGGAACTGCTGTATGCCTCCGGTATCAGGGTAAGTGAACTGGTAAACCTGGACCTGGGGCAGGTAAACCTTAACACCAATGAAATCCGGGTGCTGGGGAAGGGGGCGAAGGAGCGGATGGTGCTGATGGGCGAGCCGGCGGCAAGGGCGCTCTCTATTTACCTCGCGCAGGGCAGACATGAACTCCTGGGTGAGAAAACGAGCAGTGCCATTTTCCTTAACCGCTACGGTGAGCGCCTGATAGAGCGGAGAGTGCAAAAAATCCTGGAGAAATATGCCAGAGTCGCTGGCATAGGGAAGAGGGTTCACCCTCACGTGCTGCGCCATACCTTCGCCACACACCTGCTTGATGGTGGAGCCGACCTGAGGGTAACCCAGGAGCTTCTGGGCCATGCCAGCCTGGCCTCGACACAGATTTATACCCATGTAAGTAAAAGCCAGGCACGAAAGGTATACCTGTCAGCGCACCCGCTGGCACGGACAGATGATGACAAAGATGCAAAGCAGACTGCAAAAACTGCGCCAGAAGCTTCCTGAGAAGGAAGTCGATGGCGTTCTTATCTCGCAGACGGAAAACAGGCGGTACCTTTCCGGGTTTGACGGCTCGGCTGGTTATTTGCTGGTTACTGCCGGTGCTGCGGTCCTGGCAACTGACTTTCGGTATACAGAGCAGGCAAAGGCACAGGCTCCTGAATACGAGATTTTCGAGATAACCGGTGGTATGTCCGAGTGGTTTCCCAGGCTGGTGACTGAGGTAAGCTCGAGCAAGCTTGGGTTCGAGGCGGGACATATTACCTATATGGAGTACCGGGAGCTATGTGAGGCGCTGGAGAAGGCCGGGTCCGGGCTCAGTCTTGTCCCTGTAGATGGACTGGTGGAGTCGTTGAGGGCGATAAAAGAGCACGAGGAGATTGAGCTAATTACGAGGGCTGTGGAGATATCCGATAGCGCCATTGAGTATATCGGGGGAAGAATTCAGGCTGGCATGACTGAGAAGGAAATAGCGTGGGAGCTAGAGAGGTTTATGCGGGAGCACGGTAGCCAGGCAATGCCCTTTGATATTATTGTTGCCTCGGGGCCAAATGCTGCCCTGCCTCATGCCAGGCCCTCCGAGCGCAAAATACGTATTCAGGAACCAGTAGTAATTGACATGGGAGCCAGAGTTGGCGGTTACTGCAGCGACCTTAGCCGTACAATATTCCTTGATATTCCCACCTCTAAGGAAGATATCTGCAACAGGGTGTATGATACCGTACTGGGCGCACAGCTAGCGGGAATAGCTATGATGAGGGAAGGGATGACCGGTGAGGAGGCTGACCGGTTACCCAGGCAGATGATTGAAGACGCCGGCTTTGGCAAAGCCTTTGGTCACTCACTGGGGCATGGTGTCGGGCTGGCGCCGCACGAGCAGCCGCGCCTTGGACCGAGGTCTACCGACATTCTCACATCGGGGATGGTATTTACAATTGAGCCCGGCATTTACCTTAGTGGCTGGGGCGGAGTGAGGACTGAGGACCTGGCAGTAATGGAGAACGGCAAGGCCAGGGTGATTTCCAGAGCGAAGAAATAGCTACCAGTGGGGGTCTGATATGATAAATGCCACAGAGTTGAGGAAGGGGGTTACCATCGAACTGGATGGCAAGCTTTACCAGGTCGTTGACTACCAGCACGTCAAGCAGAAGCGGACAGCGCTGGCTCGCGTAAAGCTCCGAGACATACAGGCAGGTCATACTATTGAGCGGACCTTTCAATCTGATGAGAAATTAGTCAGGGCACGGCTTGAGTTCCGGGCGATGCAATATCTATATAATGACGATGATTTATATTACCTCATGGACGAGGAGAACTTCGAGCAGATATCCATCAGTACCGGCCAACTTGAGGATGCCGTAAACTATCTAAAGGAGGGCATGTCCCTGCAGGTATCGAGCTACAAGGGTGAACTGGTGGGTGTTGAGCTGCCGATAACTGTTGAGCTTGAGGTGACTCATACGGAACCGGGGGTTAAGGGGGACACGGCTACGGCAGCAAACAAACCGGCAACACTGGAGACCGGTATCACTATCCAGGTGCCTCTCTTCGTTAATCAGGGGGATATTATCAAGGTCGATACCCGTAGTGGCACCTACCTGGAAAGGGCTGGTTAAATTGCTAAGGGCTGACTTTCACATTCACACGAAGTACTCAATGGACTGCAATACCCCGCTGGAGAAGATTATCACCCGCTGTCTGGAAGCCGGTATAAACTGCATTGCCATATCCGACCATGACACTATCGAAGGGGCTCTGGAGATGCAGAAGATAGCTCCGTTTCCGGTGATTGTTGCCGGGGAAATTCTAACTCCCCAGGGTGAAATAATGGGTATGTTCCTTAAAGAGCACGTGCCTATTGGTCTGCCTATCGAGGAAGCAATATCTCGCGTCAAGGCACAGGGTGCGCTGGTATGCTTGCCCCACCCCTTTGATACGTTCCGGGGACTCAGGATAGACAACAAGAGGCTGGAAGCACTGGTGGAGCAAATCGATGTCATAGAGGTTTTTAATGCAAGAAGTCCCTTCTCAGCGCCAACAACCAAAGCCCGCACATTTGCTGAGAAGTGGGGTATTACCCAGAGTGCGGGTAGTGATGCCCATTCTCTCGCGGAAATAGGCAACGCCTACATAGAGATGCCTGAGTTTGAGGGGAAGGACGATTTTCTTCAGGCTTTAGGAAAGGGCAAGATTCACGGGCAAAGGACAAGCCTCCTGGTGCACTTTATCAGTGTCTGGGCAAGGCTGAGAAAGCTGTTGTGATGGGACGTAGTAATGTATCAACTTGGCTGGTTCTCTACCGGAAGAGATAAGGCAGCCAGAGACCTCCTGAAAACGGTGAACAACAGCATCAGGCAGGGCGAGATTGAGGCTGAGATAGCCTTCGTCTTCTGCAATCGGGAACCGGGTGAATCAGAGCAGAGCGACCGGTTTCTTGATTTGGTAAAGGACTATCATATCCCGATTGTCTGCTTCTCATATCAGGAGTTCAGGTCAGCCAGGGGCATGCATAGTCCCGGAACAGGAGAAAGTCTGCCGCAATGGCGGCTCGACTATGACAGAGAAGTGATGAAGCGACTGGGTGGCTTCGAGCCTGACCTGAGTGTGCTGGCCGGTTACATGCTGATTACCGGCAAGGAGATGTGCCAGAGGTACGATATCATTAATCTGCACCCGGCGGCTCCAGGCGGACCTAAAGGTATGTGGCAGGAGGTAATCTGGCAGCTAATTGAAGATGAAGCTGAGGAGACGGGGGTAATGATGCACCTGGTAACCCCTGAGCTGGACATGGGGCCACCGGTAACCTACTGCACCTTTTCAATAAGGGGGGAGCCGTTTGACGAATACTGGCAGGAGCTAAAGGGGCGTTCCATCGATGAGGTCCAGAAGACGCAGGGCGAAAATAATGAGCTGTTCAGGGTCATACGGGAGCACGGGTTGACAAGAGAGTTCCCGCTGATAGTAGCCACGATTAAGGCTTTCAGCGAGGGGAGAGTAAGAATCAGCCCTGATAAAAATGTCGTTGACGTTGAGGGACGGGCTATTAAGGGTTATAATTTGACCAGTGAGATTGATGAGCAGTTGAGAGGGATAATTTCATAACTTATTTTGTGAAGTATTTATCAAGGGGGAGAGGTAGATACACAATGGCAAATTTTATAGCCTTTGATTTAGAGGGACCGCTATCTCCTCAGGACAATGCCTACGATTTGATGAGGCTATTCCCTGACGGAGACAGAGTTTTTGAGGTTATCAGCCGCTATGACGACCTGCTGGCTCTGGAAGAAAGGGAGGACTACGAGCCGGGGGATACGCTAGCTCTTATAATACCGTTCCTGGTACTTCATAATATTTCGGAGAACGATATTACATCCCTGGCAAGCAAGGCTACACTGACCGGTGGCGCGGCAGACCTCATTGCATGGCTTCAGTCGAACAACTGGAAGGTGTTCTGTATCAGTACCACCTATGAGCAATACGCCATTCATGTTACTCAAAAACTGGGTATTTACGCCCACAACGTTGCCTGTACGCCATTTCCACTGGATAAATTCCGCACGACGTTATCCAAAGAGGAATCGACGCTATTGCGGCAGGCTGAGGAAGATATACTTACCATGCGCCCCGAGGTTGATGACGACCGCATCAAGCGGAGCCTGGACGATTTTTTCTGGGACAGGCTGCCAGCTACCAGTGTAGGTGAGGCAATAAAAGAGGTAAAGCCGGTGGGAGGACGACGCAAGGTAGCTGCCCTAAACAGGTTCGCCGATAAATATGAGGAGCCCCTGTCCAGGTGGGTAGTGGTAGGCGACAGTATTACCGATTTCAGGATGTTACAGGAAGTGAAGGGACAAGGAGGGCTGGCTATTGCATTTAACGCCAACCAGTATGCCCTGCCCTGTGTCACCATGAGCCTGGCTTCAACCTCTATAAGCGACCTTATAGACGTCATGCAGGTATGGCAGAAGGGATACCGTACAGAAGCTGAGAGAATAGTACAGGCGAAGGAGAAAAAGGGGGGAAGTGGAGACAGGGGGTACTTTCACTGGCTGGCTGGTAGAGAGAATATAGACGAGGTTGTTGCGATACACGGGAGAATACGGAAAATAGTGAGAGAAGAAGCAGGGAAGCTGGGATAGGATATCCTGTAATAGACCCTATTTAGCTTAAGGGCATAAGGAATACTGACGAGCCTGGGGCTGAAGGAGGACGAAGTGGCCAGCAATTGGAAAGCCCGCTTCTCAGCCAAATGGGACGTAAGGGCAGACTCTCCGAGGAAACTGTGGCGAGCCCTTAATGACTTTCTCGATGATAACGGGTTTGAACACAAATACGAGCAACTAAAGCTTGAGGATAGCCCGATTGATGGTACGGCTGCCTTCGGGGATACGGTCGTTGGGCAAAAAGAGAACGAGAGACGGGCTGACTTCTGGCTTCTGAGGGTTATACTGGGGTTTGTTTTATGCTTGACGATAGTACTGATGCCTCTCGGGCTTATGCTCCTAATAGAAGCCACAAAACTATCAGGACAATAGTAAGAATTGACGTTGAGGGTGAGGTTTACCGCAGGAGAGGCACACAGGTTAATGCGTCTCAGGCAGCCGAGGTGCTTGGCGTCATTGCCGATGCAAGGGTTACTTTGCAGGCCTGGGCGGGTGAACCGCTTAAGGATGCGGAGTACGAAATAGATAGAGTAACCAGAGATGAGCGGGACATTACAATACTCAGACACGAGTTTGACGAATTAACTTACAGAATTGACGGGCTTTTGCCTGGAGTGTCTTTGCCGGTGCCCGGCCGTCAAATCAACGAAATAAGTTAGCATAAGTATGTAGTACTGGAGATAGATAGAATTTGGGCGACATTGAAGTAGTTGGACTGGGAGCGCTGAATATAGACCACCTGTACCGGGTGGAGCGAATCGCCGAGAACGGGGAATCGATGGTAAAGAATGTAGAGTCGTTCCCCGGAGGCTCAGCAGCCAATACTGTCTACGGCCTGGCCAAGCTTGGGGTGAAGACCGGTTTTGCTGGCGCTATTGGAGATGATGCCGAAGGTAAGGTACTGCTCAATGATTTTGAGAAGGTCGGAGTAGATACCAGCCGGGTCAGGATAAAACCTGGGGCGAGAACCGGGTCAGTACTGTGTCTCAGCGATAGTATGGGTAAGCGTTCCCTATATGTTTTGCCCGGTGCCAACAGCATGCTGAACATGAATGATGTGGATATGAGCTACCTGAATCGGGCAAGCGTCTTACATCTATCATCTTTTGTGGATGACAGGCAGTTTAATATATCCCGGGACATAATAGATAAGCTAGAGTCATCTGTCAGGCTCAGCTTTGCACCGGGGACGCTATATACTACCAGGGGATTAGATGCCCTGGTACCAATATTAGGGAGGGCCCACGTTCTTTTTACCAACCACGACGAAATACGGCAGCTAACCGACAAGGATGTTAAAGCCGGAGCAGAAACATGTCTCAGACAGGGCTGTCAAATTGTCGTCGTTACCCTGGGGAGAGGACTAAGAATGGAAATGAAGGAAGAGGGCAGCAACAGAATAGCCGTGGCTGCCTGTTATATTATAGATAGTGAGAATGAATACCTGATTGAGTCACCCGACGAGGAGATAGAGTCTGAAATAGAAACAACCGGTGCCGGTGATGCCTTTACTGCCGGTTTTCTCTACGGGCTGCTTAAAGGAAAGGCACCTGACGAATGCGGGCGTCTGGGTGATATTTTAGCCCAGTTCTCGATAACCAAAGCAGGGGCAAGACCGGGGTTGCCCACACTTGAGCAATTATCCCAGCACTACCGGGAGCTTTATAATAGAGAGATATAGCTACTTTTTTTCAGTTTTTGTTTCTTCTTTTTCCGGTTTACTCAGGATTTCATCGACGATGCCGTACTCGACTGCCTGCTCGGGATTCAGGTAGAAATCGCGGTCAGTGTCATGAGTTACCTTTTCCATTGACTGGCCAGTATGTCTGACAATAATATCCTTTATTATATCTTGTTGCCTAGCAATCTCACGTGCAGCAATCACGATATCGGCAGCCTGCCCCTCAGCGCCACCTCTCGCCTGGTGCATGTGAATTGTAGAGCTAGGCAAGGCATAGCGTTTCCCTTTGGCACCCGCACAGAGGAGCACTGTCCCCATGCTGGCCGTCATCCCAACGCAGATGGTAGACACTTCCGGTTGTATAATTTGCATAGTGTCATAAACGGCAAGACCAGCACTGATAATCCCGCCGGGGCTCTGAATATACATGCTGATGTCTTTATCCGGATCCTCCCGCGCCAGGTAGAGAAGCTGAGCGACAACGACATTAGCTATCTGGTCATTAATCGGCGTGAATAGCATAACTATGCGCTCTTTTAATAGTAGAGAGTATATATCC
>CAZXWQ010000030.1:7772-10606 GCA_964644545.1 uncultured Dehalococcoidales bacterium
AATCGGCGTGAATAGCATAACTATGCGCTCTTTTAATAGTAGAGAGTATATATCCCAAAATCTTTCACCTCTTGGCCCACTTTCAACCACGCCAGGTATAACATTCATCGGGTGGGTGTTCATTTTTCATCCTCCTTTTGTATTATTGTAGTTTCCTTCGAACCCTGGGCTATTTCTACCAATAGCTGGATAGTCTTCCTGGTAAGCAACCTTTGCTCAATTGACTCACGCGCCTGCGGGGTGTTCAAGGCTTTCTTCAGTTCATCCTTTTTCTCAGTAGCAGTTCGTGTCATATCCTCAATTTCATTATCTATTTCGGCGGTACTGATTTCAATCTTTTCCTCTTCAACAATCTTGCCCAGCACAAGGGACTGAGCTACTCTTTTTGTGGCAGCGGGACGCAGCTCCTCGCGCAGCTCTTCTTCTGTTTTGTTGATACTTTTGAGGTATTGCTCAAGGCCCATGCCGCTCTGCTGCATGAATTGAAGGTTTCGGTTCAGGGAGCGGTCAATTTCCACCTCAACCAGGATTGGGGGGAACTCCGCCTCACTGACATCAACTACAGCTTCAATTACCCGCTCCTCAAAATTTCCTTTGGTAATCTCTTCAGCTCTGGTCTCCAAATCAGCAGAAGCCCTCTCCCGAAGCTCACTAATTGTTTTAAAATCAGGGTCAACCTGGTGGGCAAAGTCATCGGTGACCTCGGGAAGGTTCTCCTGCTTTAGCTCAGTAACCGCCACCTTGAAGGAAGCCTCCTTGCCAGCCAGTTCGCTTCGAGGGTAGTCAGCGGGTAACTGGAGCATAAAGTCCTTCTCTTCATCCTTAGACATACCTAATAACTGGTCAGCAAACCCGGGGGCAGGGGAAGATGAATCACGAATAACCCTGTATTGGGCTCCTTTCTGGTTGATAAATGGCTCACCTTCAACACTGCTCTCAACATCAAGCGATACCAGGTCATCGAAGTCCACGGGGCGTTCCACAGGCTCCCAGGTAGCGTGCTGATGGCGCAGTTGCTCAATTACTTTATCAATATCCGCCGCAGTTACTTCTACAGGGTCCGGAGCAAGTTGAATACCGTGGTAATCACCGAGCTTAACCAGGGGTCTCAGGGGTACTACCGCTTTAAATATCAGGGGGTCGGTCTGGACGACTTCAATTTGCGGCTGAGCAATAGCTTCAATTTCCTGCTCTTTGAGAGCCTTCTCATAAGCCTGGGGGACCAGCTCATCGATAGTGTCGCTAAGCAGGCTTTCCTGTCCGACATGACGTTCCAGTATAGCACGTGGTGCCTTTCCCTTACGGAAGCCGGGGATGTTCACTCTCTTGACCAGCCTGCGGTAGGAATTCTCCAGTGACTCTTCCATTTCAGCAGGCTCCATCTCCACAGTGAGAAATGCCTGATGATTCTCCGTCTTCTCGTTAGTTACTTTCACCATGCCTCCCGATAATGAGCGACTGAATAGCCCGCCATACCCAACCTATACCTGCAGATTTCATCTTATATTATTACTATTTCCCTTTAAAATCGGGCTCCCGCTTTTCCATGAAAGCCCTGACCCCTTCCATGAAGTCTTCCGTTCGCTGAAGGTTAGCCATCACCTGGCTTGCATACTCATAGCCTTCCATTCCCCTATTTACTGCCTCTTTGATTGCTCTTATAGATAGTGGGGGCATTTTAGCGATACTGTTAGCCAGTTCCAAGGCGGCAGGTATCAATTCCTGGTGCGGTACTACCCTGGTAAGCAGGCCCCACTGGCAGGCTTCTTCGGCAGTTACATAGCGGCAGGTCATCAGGACCTCCTTGGCACGGAAGCGCCCGACCTCCCTGGGCAGCCGTATTATCCCGTAGGGGCAGAGAATCCCAAGATTAGTGGCCGGCCAGGCAAACGTTGCTTTATCCGAAGCTACATTCAGGTCGAAGGCCAGCATCCATTGAGAGCCGTCACCAGCAGCAACGCCGTTGATAGCACCAATCACGGGTTTGCTAAACTCGTAGATACGCTTTACCGTCTCCATTATTCCCAGTGGCCGCCCTTTCACATCAGCGGTATTCCTGCCGAATTCGCTGATATCAGCTCCGGCACAGAAGGCACGACCAGCGCCAGTGACTACCGCTACCCTGACCTCATCATCCACTTCAAGTTTATCCAGCAAATCGAATAACTCCAGCCTCATTTGCAGATTGACCGAATTCAATTTATCAGGCCGGTTTAATGTAACTAATACTACCCTATCTTTCTTTTCAGTTAAAATTGTCTGATACATCTCTACTGCCTCCAACTCTTGATAAGAGCCACAGTCTATTCATCCCGCAGGCGCAGGTGCAATTCAGCCAGTTGTTCTTCAGTAACCGCCGAAGGGGTATCGAGGGTCATATCAACGGCGCTCTGGTTCTTGGGGAAAGCAATCACTTCCCTGATGGTCTGCTCTCCTGCCAGGAGCATCACAATACGGTCGATGCCTGGGGCAATGCCGCCGTGGGGCGGAGCGCCATATTCAAAGGCCTCGAGCAGAGTCCCAAAGCGTTCTATTATTTCGGCATCGCTGTAACCCAGGAGCCTGAATATCTTTTTCTGAAGCTCTCTCTTGTGAATCCTGATACTACCACTGGATAGCTCGATGCCATTACATACAATATCGTAGTGCTTAGAGTGTGCCTTTCCGGGGGCAGTATCCAGCAAGGGTACATCCTCATCCCTGGGCGCCGTAAATGGGTGGTGCATCGGCTGCCACAGTCCTTCTTTCTCACCTGGCTCGAATAGAGGGAAGTTCAAGATGAAGGCAAAGGCAAGCAGGTCAGGCTCAGCCAGCTCAAGCCGGCGTCCCATTTC
>CAZXWQ010000030.1:10706-14296 GCA_964644545.1 uncultured Dehalococcoidales bacterium
TGAAGGCAAAGGCAAGCAGGTCAGGCTCAGCCAGCTCAAGCCGGCGTCCCATTTCCCGGCGCAGCTCACTGAGCACGGTATCAACTACTTCCGTTTTATCGGCAATGACAAGCAAAAGGTCTCCCAAATTGGCGCCCAAACGCGTTGCCATTTCTTTTATCTGGTCAAGGGTCAGGAACTTAGCCGCCATAGACCTTACCATCTCAATGGTCAATTCATCCAGGCTACCAGGTGAGGTGCCGAGGGCGATAGTTAATAAACCTCTGGCTCCAACACTCTGTGCCAGCTTATTCAGTTCATCAAGCTGATTACGGCTGTAGTCAGCACAACCGGGGGCACAAATGCCTTTTACCTTACCCCCTTCAGCAAGAGCGGAACGGAAGACCGAGAAATCGGTCCGGGCGACAATATCGGACAGGTCACCTAGCTCCAGCCCAAATCGCAAGTCGGGCTTATCGGTGCCGTAACGCTCCATAGCATCAGCATAGGTAAGGCGGGGGAAGGGTGTTATTACCCGCATATCAGGTTTGATTTCGCCCACCATAGAGGTGAAGAGCTCTTCCATCAGGCTGAGGATATCCTCCTCCTCAACGAAGCTCATCTCAAGGTCGAGTTGAGTGTGCTCGGGCTGGCGGTCGGCACGGGAGTCTTCATCGCGAAAGCAGCGGGCAATCTGGAAATACTTTTCCACACCAGCTACCATAAGCAACTGTTTCAATTGCTGGGGTGATTGAGGTAGAGCATAGAATTTACCAGGGTGAATACGGCTGGGCACCAGGTAATCGCGGGCCCCTTCGGGGGTGCTCTTAATCAGGATTGGGGTCTCTACTTCAATAAACCCCCTGGCATCGAGAAAATCACGGATGAATTTCACCACCCGGTGACGGAGGAGCAGGTTCTTCTGCATTCGGGCCCGGCGGAGGTCAAGATAGCGGTAACTGAGGCGCAGGCTCTCCTCTATTTCAATGTCCTCATTTATATAGAATGGGGGCGTTTTTGATGTATTGAGTATCTCAGCGGTATCAGCGATAACCTCAATCTCACCGGTAGGCAGCCTGGGGTTCTCAGTTCCCGGGGGACGCTGGGCAACTTTGCCACTGACCCGGATTACATATTCGTTGCGCATTCGTCCAGCTATTTTGTGGCATTTTTTTGATATCTGTGGGTTGAAGACCACCTGAACTATGCCGTCTCTTTCTCTCAGGTCAATAAATATCAGCTCCCCGTGGTCCCGACGGCGGTCTACCCAGCCAGCCAGGTTTACACTGGTGCCGATGTGCTCTTTTCGTAGCTCACAGCAGCTATGGCTTCTCAGCAAAGACCTCTCCTGTAATAAAAACAACTGCTACTTAGAAAAGTATAGCCTATAAACGAGGGTAGCTTCAACTTGCGAGGGCTAATCCGTGTAGAAATAAGGCCATAATTCGTTTTCAGGGATATACCGTGCTGCCTGCCGAACAATAGCTCGCAGTGTGCCTGCATCTAGTTCAGCATGTAGAGGAATGGTTAGTGTTTGCTTCTCTCCGGTAGTTCCTATCCTGCGCAACTTGATATGGTTACCTCTTTGGGAGTGCTTCTCCAAGCCGAAGGTGCATATAATATTTACCACTTCGGGACCTGAGAGGCGCTTCAGCTCAGGTGACAAATGTGGGCTCCAATTCAAAGGTCACCAGAAGGGAGGGGTTAGGGGCAAGGTCAAAATCTGCCAGGTTCTCACCCTCAAGATGGAGAGCAATCGCCTCCTGAAGATTAGTTACGGCCTCATCAAGGGTTTTGCCCTGAGTCACTACGGCTATCTCCATGCATTCAGCGACATAGTAAATTTCACCCTTATGTACAAATGCCTTGATAGAGTGGCGCATATTAATCTCCTGCTTATATCTAATTATAGCTCATGAAGTAGTGCTCTTCAAATTGTGGTTATCGTCTATATGATAAGTAATAATCTGCGTTCTTTTCTATCGTTGCGAGCCGAAAATTCGAGTGGGAGGTGACGATTTAGCGTGGTGGTGTCATTTCTATCCTTAGATTGCTTCGGCACTACGTGCCTCACAATGACGGAAAGAGGCTTGAGATTGCCTCGTCGTCCTTCTGAGAAGGACTCCTTGCAGTGATACTACTGAGATCAGAGAATAGTATCACGCTTTGATGTGTCACCTATATTATAAAATAACAGCGTTTATGGTAAACAATACTGTCTGATACGGAGCCTAGTGAGGCGATTTATTGAGGATAAGGAGTGAATACATTATTTATTTACAATTCGGAACTTGTCGACCAGTAATTCGTTTCCTTCCTCGTCCTCCCTCGCCGCCTCGAAGTAAACCTCCAGGTCCTTGCCTACCTCAACAGAATCCAAATCTTCTGTCACCACACCATGTGTCTGGCAACCTTCGTCGAAAGCGACAATCACTATGGCATAAGGGACCTGTACGAGGGCAAAGGGAAGCTGCTGGTGGACAATAGTGAAACTGTATATCTTACCTTTACCACTGAGTGGAACCATCTCCATCTCTTGCTTTCCGCAGTTGAGGCAGACCACTCTCCTGCCAGAAAAGTACTTGCCGCAGTTCTTGCACCTTGATGCAATCAGATAGGGTTTTTCACTGGGGTCCTCAGGTACGATGAACCGCCCCCTTCTGATAGGAAGACGCTTCTTCTGCGATTTAGTTTCTGTCATAGTTGTGCTCCTTTCAATTGTTGCCTAGCTATTGAAAATTTAATCTCAAGCTATTAACAAGAGACCGATTCATATACTTCTATATGAAGCTAACTGGATAGAACACGAATATCGGAGATAATTATACCATATATCACCAGTCAGCAACAAAGTAAAGCTGTGGTGTGCGGTTGAGAACTATGCTCTATTTAACTCCCGAGCGGTGCAATGGTTGCTAACGTTCCATCCGTTCAGATAGACCCTTTGCCTCAGGGCTGCCTATCAACTCTATCAATACTCCGTGGGCGCTCTTGGGATGTACGAAACGGCGACCGATGAGAGTCATTCCCTTAGCTTCACAGAGTTTTATCAGCTCCTCAACATTATCCACCTGCAAAGAAACATGATGAATCCCTTCTCCTCTGGTGTTGATGAATCTTTCAATGAGACCATCTTTGCCTCTTGGCTCCAGAAGCTCGAAGTAGCTTTCGCCTACCTTCATCATGCGGGAGAGGAACTCATTTGTCTCCAGGCTGTACTCAGTCTCAAGCTTTCCCCCGAAGACCTCTTTCCAAAAAGCAGCTACTGTTTCAATACTTTTTACGGCAAGTCCCACGTGATGAACTTTCTCTATCATACTCCCTCCTAAATATTTACTGCACAGACTCATAATAATTGGCCTGCCAGAATGTGTCAAGGGGATGAGTTTATCGGTTGAGATTGCTTCATCGATGGCGCTCCTCGCAATGACAAGGGGAAGGAGGTCAATTACAACTGCTGATGGTGTGTGCTCAGGATTAGATGTATCTGCCCACTGCTTTAGCAATTGGTCTCAGTTCTTCCATCAGCCTGGCGAAGTCTGACGGTGTGAGGGATTGGAGACCATCTACCAGGGCTTCTTTAGGATTGGGGTGAACCTCAATGAGCAGTC
>CAZXWQ010000031.1:0-3593 GCA_964644545.1 uncultured Dehalococcoidales bacterium
GCTCTTGCCACTGAGCAGGTCCCGGTGTAGCTGGAGGTATTTCTCCGGGGTGCCCATATCCAGCCAGTAGGCTGAAGAAGGATAGGCATAGACTGGCTCCCCCTGCGATAGAAGCAGCGGAAACGTCTCACGCTCAATGCTAACTCTGGTCTCAGGCAGTACCTGAGCCAGCACGTCAGGCTCAAGAACGTAAGTGCCGGCATTTATCATGTTGGTGGTCACTTCATCCCAGCCGGGTTTCTCCAGAAACTGTAGAATCCTGCCCCGTTCCTCGGTCTCTATCAAGCCGTAGGCGGTAGGGTCGGCTACCGGTGTAAGAGCAATGGTTACCTTCGCCTTCCTCTTGCGGTGAAATTCCACGACGGCGGTAATATCCAGGTCAGTAAAGATATCACCGTTCATCGCCAGGAAGGTCTCATCCAGGTAACTCTCTGCGTTCTTAATTGCCCCGGCTGTTCCCCGGGGTGCGTCTTCCACTATGTAGGTAAGCCTGACCCCCAGCCGGCTACCATCACCAAGATAGCTCTCGATTGGCTGTGCCAGGTGACCCTGGGCCAGGACAATATCCTTCACCTGGTGCTTACCGAGGTGGCGGATAACATGCTCGAGGAACGGTGTATTGAGCACAGGAACCATGGCTTTGGGTGTATTGCACGTCAGGGGACGTAGTCTGGTCCCCTCGCCGCCTACCAGGATAAGTGCCTTCATCGTTCTCCCCCATTTATAATACCGTCTGGCTTGATTTTACCACAATTCGCCTATTATTGTGCGAACTTGACAATGGTCTCTACATATCAGATATTTAATGGTGACCAAGCTGTGAAAGGGGTAGTTCTCTCATTGACCCTAAATATAAGCAGGTGGATATCAACACCGGGCTGTATGTGCCCGATCCGGGAATGGCACTCGTAAATGCAAACCGACGTGCGGAAACGGATAGCTGACCTCATCTCTAATATTCTGAATCCCTTCCTGGTGAGTTTGATAATAATAGTCCTGCTTTCCTTTGAGTCTGCTTCCGGCATATCTGATGCCCTCAAATGGTCGCTTATTCTGGCAGCTATCTCCATATTGCCGGTGTTCTCGGCGGTTGTTTACCTGCTACGAAAGGGCAGGCTCAATGGTATCTTCACTGCTGTTCGTAGGCAGAGGACTGCGATTTATGTGCTGTCCGGCGTTTGCGCTGCCGTGGGCTACGTTATTCTCCTGATTTCTAAGGCACCGATGATGCTGCGGGCGGCATTTGCCACCGGTCTCTCAGGGGTAGTTGCTTTCACGGTCATAAATCTGTGGTGGAAGATAAGCCTTCATACTGCCCTGGTAACTGCTCTGGTTACGGTAATGGTTATTCTTTACGGCTGGATAGCCACAGCAGGTTTGGTGTTAGTCCTGTTGATAGCCTGGGCAAGGCTAGCACTGAAGCAGCACTCACTGGCTCAGGCGGTTGCTGGTGCTGTTCTGGCAGCTTTAATCACAGTTGCGGCGTTTTATCTCTTCGGTTTCGTTTAGGTTGATATTCAGCGGACAATAAGCATTACCTCTTCCCTATCCGGTTCAGCAGCCACGAGACCCACTTTTCAATCCCATCACCCGTCGTACACGAAACCTGGAAGATTTCTACCTTCTCATTTATCCCCTTGACTGCCTGAGAAAAGGCCTCGGTGTCAAACGTGAGATAGGGTAGAAGGTCTATTTTGTTTATCAGGACGGCATCTGCTTTATGGAACATTAGAGGGTACTTGAAAGGTTTGTCATCGCCTTCGGGGATACTTGAAATTACCACCTTGAGATGTTCGCCGAGGTTAAACTCGGCAGGGCAGATTAGATTACCCACATTTTCGATGAGCATCACGTCAATATCCTTGAGAGACATGTTTGCCAGAGCATTATGCGTCATACTGGCGTCAAGGTGGCATTCCCCGCCGGTGTTTATCTGCACCACCGGCACGCCCTCCCTGGCTATCAGTTCAGCATCCAGGCTTGAGCTGACGTCACCTTCAATGACACCAGTCCGGGACTTTCCTTCCAGACCTCTTATTGTTTGCAGGGCAAGGCTGGTCTTGCCGGCGCCGGGCGAAGCCATCAGGTTCACGGCAAATACCCTGCTGCTATCCAGCAACTCCCGGTTCCTCTGCGCTATCTGCTCATTAGCACCAAGAATATCTTTGAGAACCTTAATTTCCATTTATTCCACCTCAATACTTTCTACGAATAGCTCCCTACCGGCTATTATCTGCAGGCTTTTGCCTCCACAGCCGGGGCAAGTCCAGTCAAACTCTTTAAGTTGAAATGTTTCACCACAGTCGCGGCACGTGGCTTTCACCGGCACCATTTCGACGGCAAGAACCGCACCTTCGGCAATGGTCCCCTTACTCAAGAAACCGAGGTAGAACTCCACGCACTCATCGACTACTCCAGTCAACTCTCCGATAACCAGGTTGATTTTCTTTACCTTTTTTGCTTCAGCCTGCTCGGCATGATTCATGACAATATCGAACATACTCTGGGTTATAGATAGTTCGTGCATTTTAACAAATCCTGGGCAGTAAATCTCCGACCATCATATCAACTATTCGGGAAGCCCCCAGAAGGGTCTTCATTACCACCCGGCCGGGGTGCTCCGCACGCACCTCACCGATAATAGTGGCATTTTTACCATAGTGATGCCCTTGTACTGTCCTGAGTATCCTATCGACGTCTTTTTCTGCCACTATGGCTACCAGCTTACCCTCATTGGCTACATAGAGAGGGTCAAAGCCCAGCATCTCACAGGCACCAAGGACTTCTTCCCGCACCGCTATCTTCTCCTCTTCAATCCTTATGCTCACCCCTGATTGCCTGGCCAGCTCATTCAGAGTAGTAGCCAGCCCTCCCCGGGTGGGGTCTCGCAGGCAATGGATGTTCCTGCTGGCTCCTATCATTTCAGCAACCAATCCCCCTAGCGGAGCACAATCGCTCTCAAGTCGAGTCGAAAAGCTCAAGCCTTCCCGCCGGCTGAGGACTGCTATCCCGTGGTCGCCTATAGTACCGCTTAGAATCACCTTATCTCTAGGTCTGGCGTTACTGCCGGAGATATCGACCCCTTCCGGTATAATGCCCACACCGGCGGTATTGATAAAGAGCTTATCAGCGCTTCCCCGGTGCACCACCTTGGTATCTCCGGTAACAATTTCTACTTCCGCTTCCCGGGCTGCCTCATGAATAGAACCTGTGATTCTGCTTAGCTCATCCTGCGCAAGCCCCTCCTCGATGATAAAGGAAAGGCTCAAATAAAGGGGTTTAGCACCGGACATAGCCAGGTCGTTCACCGTGCCGCAGACAGCCAGCTTCCCAATATCTCCGCCGGGGAAGAAGATAGGGCTCACCACGTAGCTATCGGTGGTAAAGGCGAGCTTGCCGTGAAAGTCGAAAACTGCCGAGTCATCCAGTTTAGCCAGCAGCGGATTAGCCAGAGCCTTAAGAAAGTTTTTCTCGACCAGCTCGTGGGCCAGCTTCCCTCCGCTGCCGTGAGCCAGCAGGATTTTATCCTTCAAAGTCACCTCCATAAAGGTAATAGGCAGAGCAGGTGCCCTCTGAAGAGACCATACACGGCC
>CAZXWQ010000031.1:3693-5948 GCA_964644545.1 uncultured Dehalococcoidales bacterium
CCTCCATAAAGGTAATAGGCAGAGCAGGTGCCCTCTGAAGAGACCATACACGGCCCTACCGGGTACTCCGGGGTGCACGCCTTACCGAAGAGCTGGCAATCAAGGGGGGTCCTGACACCCCGCAGGATTTCGCCACAGATGCAACCCTCGGGCTCATAGGCAGGTCCGGGCTCAATATCAAGAGCAAGCTCAGCATCAAACTGCTGGTACTCCTTCCTCAGCCTCATGCCGCTATCGGGAATCTCCCCTATCCCCCGCCAATCAGCCGGGCACGGCTCAAAGACCTGCTCCATGAGCTTCAGCGCCTGCGGGTTCCCATCGGGTTGCACTCCCCGTTTGTAGGCAATCTCCACCCTGGAATCACCATTTTCAACCTGGGCTACCAGCATATCAACACACTGCAATATATCCAGGGGTTCAAAGCCGGAGACAACACAGGGGATGCCGTAATCCCTGGCGATGAATTCCCAGGGGTGGGAGCCAATAATAGCCGACACATGGCCGGGGCATACCAGACCGTGCAGCTTGACCTCACCCGAATCAAGGATAGCACGAATCACCGGGGGACAGAGCTTGTGCAGGGAAAGAACGTAATAGTTGCTTATCTTCTCCTCTTCTGCTCCGATGACGGAGGCAGCGATGGTAGGGGTGGTAGTCTCAAATCCAATACCGATGAAGACCACCGACTTGCCACGGTTACTCTTCGCTATTTCCAGGGCATCGGTAGTAGAGTATACCGTACGCACGTCAGCGCCCTCCGCCTTGGCTCTCTGCAGGCTGGAACGGCTGCCGGGGACTCTTAGCATATCGCCGAAGGTGGTGATAATTACCCCTGGAATTTGTGATAGGGCGATTGCCTTGTCGAGGTCCCTGCTGGCAGTAACACAGACCGGGCAGCCGGGTCCGGATACCATTTCGATGGTTTTCGGCAGGACCTGGCGGATACCGTGTCTGAAGATAGCCACCGTATGTCCACCACAGAACTCCATAAAACGCACCGTACTCCTCGATTCCCGATGAATCCTGGCTATTAACCCGTCGGCCAGCCCGGCACGCCGGTATTCAGAGATAAACTTCAACCTTCCTTATACCTCTTCAAGCATATCCACTCAGCGGAGCACCCGCTCAATACCTTCTTCTAAGCTCTCTAACTCTGTGACCCCTTCAAACTGCTGATAAACGACATATTCCCCTTCGTCATTTTTACCATTTATCAGCAACATAGAAGGGGAGTCCTTTACGTTAAACTCCTGCGCAACGTTGGAACCTCCCATAATAACATCCAGAAAGACAACCCTTTCACCATATTCCCGCATAAGTTCATTGATTACTGGTTTTTGCTCTTCACAGGGAGGACACCCAACAATGTAGAAGTACAAAAAGACTGGCTTGCCCTGCTCCAGGGCACTGTCAATCTCCCTATCGTACGATATTGATGCCGGCACACTGTTCAGTTCTGTGGTATTATCGACCTCTTTCTCTGTATCCAGCGAAGCCTGTCCACCGCCAATAAAAGGTATCACTATAGCCATAGCAACAGCGACAACAGCAAGCTTGCTCGCCTTCTCAAGTATTAATCTCCCCCTTCTTTCGGAAACAGGGTTATACCTGGATAACATACTCCTGATGCCCAGGACCTCTTCCTTAGCATTATTTAATAATAGTATCAAAGCCATGAATAGCATTACCGCATCCAGTGAAAGTGAAGCCGGGTGGCTTAGTGTAAAGAGTTCCCCAAAACAGCCGCAGCTATCTCCAACGGGATTGATTATTCTGTAGCTGCTGGCTATCACGAAACTAACAGTTAGCGGAATACTGATTGCGGCGGAAAATCTGGAAAATATGCCGAGAATTAAGGAGCACCCGATAAAGAGCTCCACCCAGGGAACGGTGAAACCATAAAATTGGGCAAGGGTATCTGGCAGTAGACCGTAGCTGCTGACAGTATCAACGAATTCTGCCTGGTGCTGGAGCTTGCTCACACTTGCCGCAATAAAAATACCACCCAGCACCAATCGCAGGGCAAACAGAAGCCAGCGGTTGTTAATAATCCCTTCAATACGGTCTCTCATTCCACTTCGTCAGCGAATACCGCCATTTCCTCCAGAAGCCTCAGGGTCTCCCCAGCCTCCTCCTGGTCAATGACATTGATTGCGTAGCCGGTATGCAATAAGACGTAGTCCCCCACCCTGGCATCGGGGGTAAGCCTGAGGTTAATGCGGCGAGATATGCCTCCTATCTCAACCTCCGCCTCT
>CAZXWQ010000031.1:6048-10611 GCA_964644545.1 uncultured Dehalococcoidales bacterium
GGTAAGCCTGAGGTTAATGCGGCGAGATATGCCTCCTATCTCAACCTCCGCCTCTTTACCTTCGATTGATTTAATTAGTGCTGGAATAGCAAGACACATAATTAACTCCGCAGGTTACTATATGGTAACCCCATCCCCCTTGATAAGGGGAAGGGGGAAGTTGGTTTTTGAGAGGGGCTGCGCCCCTCTCAAACTTGATGTTTATCATTAACTTGATTCTCCCCCAAGCAAATTTACAAGCTCTCTGACATCTGTCTCTTTGCCAACCGTAAATATCTTTTCCAGTAATGAAAGGTTCGTCAGGTGGCCGGGTTACCGAGCTTGACAGCCGTGCCGTAGGCCAGGAGCTCGGCGGCGCTACCGATGACACTGGTAGTCATGAAACGAACGTTAATAATCCCGTCAGCTCCCAGCTCTTCGGCCTGGGCTACCATCCGAGTAGTCGCCACTTTGCGAGCCCGCCCCATCATATCCGTGTACTCGAACAGCTCGCCGCCAAGAATCAATCGTACCAGGGCGGACAGGTCCCTTCCAATCCAGATAGCGAAGATGGTGTGTCCCTGGACCAGACCCAGATTCTCGGTAATCTGGCGACCCGGCACTTCTGTAGAATTCTGAAGCAACATCCGGGGCAGGGGTTCATCGGGGGGAAGTTCTTCTCCCTGGGCCCTGCTTCTCTGCTGTTCGATAGCCACCGACAGTAAGACCAGCAGGATACCTCCGAGAATCACGTAGACAGCAATCCCGATCCACAGGGGCAACATGGGCTCCTGGTAGACTAACCAAGGTACCCCGGCAAAGATTATGGTGACGACCCCGAGTACGAAGCCAATTGAGCCGACCAGTCGAATTATCTTCATATTTTCTCCCCTTTCACAACACTTCATACCAGTTTATCATGTTTGCCAAAAATAACTCTCGTAAAATAGTCAAGATGCAGTAAAATTAGCAATCACGGCTTGCCCCAGGGAGATGCCGCCGTCATTGCAGGGCACCAGGTGATGGGTAAGCACGTTGAAGCCCTCTCTTTGCAGGGCAGAGGGCGTTAATTTCATCAACAGGCGGTTTTGAAAGACACCGCCACTGAGTGCCACCTGAGTTATTCCGGTTTCTCCGGCAATCATTTTACACATCCCGGTAATCATTCGGGCTACGGTACTGTGAAACTTGAGCGATATTGTACCAGCAGGAACCTCACCTCTAACATCATTAACAACTGCTGAGAACAGGTCGGCTAGCTTTATCTGTCTCACTCCCTGGTGCTCAACGATGGAGAAAGGATAGGCTTCCAATTTCTGTTCAGGTACTTCATCGGGAACCAGCATCTCCAGCTCAATGGCGGCCTGAGCTTCATAATCGATTTCCCCTCTCACTCCAGTCAAAGCTGAAACGGCATCAAAGAGTCGTCCGGCGCTTGAGGTCAGGGGGCAGTTAATTCCACGCTTTAGCTGCTGTTTCATTATCTCAAGCTCGGCGGGGTTCAGCCTGCCAAGGGGGAGACCCTTCAGGGAGACATCTTCCCCCAGCAGAGTATAGAGATAGCCCAAAGCCATACGATAGGGTTTCTTTATGGCGGCTACCCCGCCGGGCAGTGGTATATATTCCAGGTGCCCCGCTCTCTGGAAGCTGTACCAATCGGCGACCAGGAACTCCCCTCCCCAGATTGCGCCATCGGTGCCGTATCCCGTGCCATCGAAAGCTACCCCGATAACCGGTCCTTCAACCTCGTTCTCTACCAGGCAGCTTACAATATGGGCGTGATGGTGCTGAACCGGAACAAGCTTTAACCCCTGCTCCGCGCCGAGACCGAGAGCATACCTGGTGGATAGGTATTCCGGGTGCATGTCGTAGGCTATCGTTTCGGGCTCAACACGAAAAAGCTTTTTATATAGCTTAATGGTGTTTTCAAAGTGCTCCAGGGTTTCTTCGTTTTCCATATCTCCAATGTGCTGGCTCACGAAGGCATGCTTATCTTTAGTCAGGCAAAAGGTATTCTTTTCCTCAGCGCCGCAGGCAAGGACTTGCTTTGACTTATAGGGCAGGAAGACGGGGTAGGGGGCGTAGCCACGGGCCCTTCTGATAGCCTGGGGCCTGTTATTTTCCACTACGTAGACGCTATCATCGTAGCGGGCGAAAATGCCCCGGTTGTGAAGCAGAAAATAGTCAGCAATTCCCCCCAGCCTGGTTAAAGCCTCGTCGTTATCCCTGGCGATAGGTTCCTCACTCAGGTTGCCGCTGGTCATCACCAGGGGAAGCCCTGCTTCCTTCAATAGAAGATGGTGCAAAGGAGTATAGGGAAGCATTACCCCGAGGTATTTCAGTTTTGGTGCTACCGCCGGGCAGATACTTGAGGAGCCGTGCTTCCAGTACAGGAGCACAATCGGGCACTCAGGAGACTTGAGAAGCTGCTTCTCTTCAGGAGATAGCAGGCAGTGCCCTTCAATCTCCTCCAGGGTAGCCACCATAACAGCCAGGGGCTTCGAGGGGCGCCTTTTTCTGGTTCTCAAAAGCTCTACTGCTTCCCGGCTGGTAGCATCACAGGCAAGCAAAAATCCCCCCAGACCCCTGATAGCCAGGATTTTCCCTGCCTTCAGGAGGTCGCTCGCCGCCTCGATGGCATTATCGCATTCTACGGGTTTACCGCTATTATCGACCAGCTCCAGACTGGGACCGCATCTGGGGCAGGCATTGGGCTGGGCATGAAAGCGTCGGTCTAAGGGGTCATCGTACTCCCGCTGGCACTCGGGGCACATCTGGAACTCACGCATGGTAGTTTTAGGGCGGTCGTAGGGTATATCTTCGATGATGGTAAACCTGGGGCCGCAGTTGGTGCAGTTGGTAAAGGGATAGCCAGAGCGCCGGTCGGTAGGGCACAAAATCTCCTTCCTGCACTCCTCGCAGGTAGCGATATCCGGCGAAACTAACTGGTATTCGCCCTTCTGGCTGAGGCTTTCGAATATTTCGAACCCGTCATAACCCTTCGGGGAATAGAAAGTGGCTTCAACATGTTCCAGGCGCGCCATTGGCGGGGATTTATCTTCAAGGTCACTCAGGAAACGGTCTAAACTTTCGCTGTCTCCCTCTACCTCAATCTCTACATTCCCGGAGGTGTTACGCACCCAGCCCTTGAGGTTATGCTGGAGAGCTATCCGATAGACAAAGGGCCTGAAGCCTACGCCCTGCACTACACCGCGCACGCTTATCCTGGCTAGTTTTACTACTTTGAACTGCACCCAACTCCCCTGCCCCGCTATATCTGCTAACTGTCAGGTTGTGATTTTCCAGCCAGCTAGCTGGTAGTCCCTGGGAGGTTGAAATTCCTTAAGGTTATCCAGCTTGCCCAGCTTCTTCAGTTGCTCGTAAATCAGAACCCAGCCGCAGTCCCTTTCCGGGTTGAGTTCACACTTGCCATCTTTACTACCGCCACAGGCGCCGTTGAGCAGCCCCTTGGTACACCTGGTAACGGGACAAATACCCCCGGTCAGGCCGAGACGACACTCTCCACATCCAGAACACATCTCCTCCAGGAAACCGTGCTCCCTGTCCTCAGCACCCATGAAATGGGTATTCTGCGCCGGAAAGACCGGCACCCCGAAGAGCTCAGCCAGGGTCTGTACCCCTATCCCACAAGCCAGAGAGAGCACTGCATCCATTCCCTCTACTTGCGGTTTAACTTCGGTATCGACCAGATAATTATCGCACTGCTTGGCTACCGTGATTGTCTTGAAGGTGAAGTGCTTGTTTCGTAGCTTTCCCCCCAGCTCAAGCAGTTGACTCAGGGTCTCTGCCTCCTTTATACCCCGCGGCGGCTGGGTACAGCCGTCACAGCCGGCTATCAAGATATTGCTGTAAGGGGAGATGAAGTCCAGAATCTCATCCAGAGGTTTCTGCGTGGTTACTATCATTTCTTACTCTCCTTTGAGGCAATATCTTTTATCTCCTGGCCAAACTGCTCCAGCTCTCTGCCAAACTGCTCGGGGTATCTCGGACTTACCGTGCAGAAGCGAAGCCTGTCCTCAAGGCCTATCTGCCCCAACCTGTCCCTCAGCTTCGCCACCGAATGCTGGGCTTTCCCACTCGCCCTCTCCTGCTTGCAATCATCTTCAGTGCAGGCAGCAACCAGCACGCCATCTATTCCATTCTGTAGAGCCTGTAAAATATGATTAATGTCAACCCTCGAAGCGCAGGGCAAATCTATGATGCCTATATTCGGGGCGAGTTCCTCTCCATTCAGTGATGAGAAAGCCGCCCACTGGCAACGAAAGACCAGAATCCTGGGCTGCTGTATTTCCGCGGATAGCCTGGAGACAAGAGCTGAAATACGGTCTTTCTCCCAGTTCTCCAGGTCCAGGGCAAAGGCCGGGCACATAGCCACACAGAGACCACAGCCCCGGCATAAAGCGAGGTCAAAGCTGATTTTCCCCTGACCTTCCAGTTTGGCAGCGTTATACGGGCAGTAGAATACACAGTTGGCACAGGCAATGCACAGGTCGGGGTCCGCCTTTACCTTGAGACTGTTCTGCTTCAGGGTTATGACTTCTTTCCCGTAACCAAGCTGCTCTA
>CAZXWQ010000031.1:10711-14289 GCA_964644545.1 uncultured Dehalococcoidales bacterium
TCATACTTCTGCTTTGCCTTCTCCAGGTAGCTGGTCAGGGAATCAATATCGTAGTAGATTGTCTCTATCGCCTTGGCCGGGCAGGTAGCATAGCAGAGCCCGCACACCTGGCACTTTTCTATTTCCAGGAGAATCTTGTTGGTTTCAGGGTCCCTCTTTAACGCCTCGTAAGGACAGAGGGTGGAACAGATGGAGCAACTACTACAGTAATCTTCGTTTTGTTTAACAGCCACTACTTCCGGTATCGCCGTCTCGTTCAATTTGACCTCTCTTTATGGTTTGATTTCCGAGGGACCCCGGTTCACTGATTTTACCGTAAACTTCTCATTGTGCTCCGGAACTCCAGCGCCTCAGATTCCTAAACCTGCCTTAGCCTTCCTGGGCTTGAGAGTCCTTCCCAGCTTCTCTTTACTGACTATTTGCCGGGCAATCAATGGGATACGTTCTTCTATCTCCGGTGAGCACTCCTCTCCGAAGACTGTATTATCCTTTATCTCTACGGCGTATATCCCTACATAGCCGGGCATCTTATAGCCCATCCTCTGCCCAAGCTCGAAGGCAGTGGCAATATCTATACCATGAGATGAAGACAAGTCCTTGCTGGGCTTCAAATCTTCCAGTCTCAGCTCGTAGACCTCTCCCGTCTTCCCCTTTTCCGTCTTAATAGAATCAATAATGACTAGCCTGTCATAGCCAACCACAAGGTCGAGCAGGGTAAGGCCGACTTCGCTGGTCTCAATCACTTCCAGTTCGGGGTTTTCTTCCTTGAGTTTCCGGGCAATCCTGATTCCAACCCCGTCATCTCTGAGAATCAGGTTCCCGATTCCCAATATAAGTGTATCCATGCGAATTATCGTTTAAACAGCAACAACTTCCTTAACTTCAGGGATTTCCCCTCTAAGTAGCCGCTCAATACCCATCTTCAGGGTCATGGTTGCCATAGGGCAGCCATCGCAGGCACCCGTGAGCCTTACGCTGACGACTCCGTCATCTACACCCACCAGCTCAACATCACCGCCGTCTGCCTGCAAGGCAGGCCTTATCTTCGCCAGGGCTTCTTCTACTTGCTCCTTCATACTTTCAATGCCTCCTCTTTATTCACCCCTTATTAATCTCTTTACCAGGTCTCCTCCGGCGTCATATACATTCACCTCAAGCGGCATCTTCCCCGGAAGTGAATGGGTAGCACAGGCATGACAGGGGTCATACGCCCTGAATGCCATCTCAATCATGTTAAGAATACCATCGGGAACGTCCCCGTTCTTGATTAGTGACCTGGCTGCTTTCTCAACCGACATATTGATGGCAGCCGAGTTATTCTGTGTGGCTACAATCAGATTGACTCCGGTAAGAATCCCCCTATCGTCAGTCTGGTAGTGATGAATCAGGGTTCCTCTTGGTGCTTCAACTACCCCTATGCCCTCTTTGGGAGTTGCCGTGGGCAGATTTACAATATCCGGAGATGTTATCTCAGGGTCGTTGGCAAGCTCCAGTACCCGCTCCGAAGCATAGAGCGCCTCAACGAGTCGTGCCCAGTGGAAAGCCAGCGTGCTATGGACCGGCTTGCCACCCAGCACCGAGAACATTTTCTCATAGGCTTCCTGGGCCAGAGGGGTTGCCATACCATCGGCGACATTCAGCCGGGCAAGTGGTGCAACCCGGAAAACACCGCTCTCCTTTCCATCAATAAACCCCTTCCAGCCTATCTTCTTGAGGAAAGAGAACCTGACATAAGTCCAGGGCTCAACATGCTCACTGATGTGGTCAAGATAGTCCTGAGCCCTGAACCTGGCAAACTCCTTTCCATCGGGGTCGACCACCCTTAACTGTCCATCGTAGAAGTTCACCTTGTTATTCTCATCCACCAGCCCCATATAATACGTCCTGTGCTGGTATATATCCCCCGTAATAAGGTCAACGTACTCCTTATTCTTAAGCACCACATCATCAAAAAGCCCGAGGGCAACCTGGCAGAACTCCACTGAATACTCCCCAGCCTCAATAATTGTTTTCCTTTCCTCCTCGGTAATTGCCTTTGATACCCCGCCGGGCAGGCCACAGGTAGGCATAACCGGCTTGCCGCCGATTATCCTCATTACATTCCTCATCCTTTTCCGCATTTCTATAACTTTCCCGCCGACCTCTAAACCCACCTTGCCGATAACCCCGAGGACATTCCTCTCGGCGGCTGGTGCACTTGGACCAACCACAAAGTCCGGGCCGCCGAGGAAGACAAAGTGCAGTATGTGGTCTTCAGCCTGGAAGGCATTAAACATAAGCTCTCTAATCTTTTTGGCTGCCGGGGTTGGCTCGACCTTCCAGAGGTCGTCAAGGGTCTTCGTCGACGCTATGTGATGGGCTGTCGGACACACCCCGCATATCATGGTGGTTATTCTCGGCATCTCCTCGGCAGGTCTCCCTTCGGAGAACTTCTCAAAGCCCCGGAGCTCGGGAATCTGAAGGCATGCCCGTTCACAGTTACCCTCATCATTGAGGAATATCTCTATCTTCCCGTGCCCCTCAAGCCTGGTTATGGGATCAATTGTTATCTTTCTCATCCTACTACCCCGTTTTCTCCATTCTCTTCCTTCTCAACAGGGAACTGGCCAGGCTGAATCTGTAAAATGTGCCTCCCGGGTCAGCAATCTGGTTAATCAGTTTACTTACCTCTTCCGATGAAATCTTCATGTCGGCTTGAATTCCCAGTATGGAGGCGAACATTGAAAGTCCTTTGGCTCCCTGGTCAACAACCCCGTCTACGGGGCCGAAGCACCCGCGACACGGCATATTAGCCCTGATACAGGTCTCCCCGCATCCCGAACGGGTAGCCGGGCCGTAGCAGAACAGCCCTTGCTCCAGGAAGCACTTCTCAGGGTCAATCTTAATCTCCCACGGCCTCTTTATCTCCGTTATTGATATCTTCTCCGGTTTTGTATCCTTGCGAGGGCAGGTATCACACAGGGCTTTATCGGGAGCCAGCACCGCCCCTTTCTCCGGTAGCTGTCCGCTGAGAATGGCATTGACGGCATTCATCACCAAATCGGGTGGCGGCGGGCATCCGGGGAGGTAATAGTCCACCGGGATGGTCTGGTCAAGAGTCTTTACCGTATCATAGAATTCTGGCAGGGTGAGTTCACCAGCCTCAATGGCTGTCTTCAACTGCGGAGTAACGCCCTGCGGATTATCTACCGTTGGGGCTTCCTCGTAAACCCGCTGGAATATCTCATCCCTGGAGTAGAAATTGGCCAGGCCCGGTATACCGCCAAGGTGAGCACAGGCACCGAAGGCAACGACAAGCCCTGATTTCTGCCTCAGGAGCTTTACCATCTCCTCCTGCTCTTCCAGCCTCACCGAACCATTGATAAAGCTCACCGCTATCTCACCATCGCTTAGTGCTTCAATGTCCTTCCTCTTAAAGTCCATTGCCACCGGCCACAGCACGATATCGACAGCATCCGCTACTTTAAGAATATCCTCATTGAGGTCAACAACTGTCTCCTCGCAGCCGCCACACGAAGAACACCAGTAGAAAGCGACCTTCGGCTTAGCCATATCTATCCCCTTTCTTCCTTCGGCTA
>CAZXWQ010000032.1:0-3255 GCA_964644545.1 uncultured Dehalococcoidales bacterium
TGTCAAGAATAACCTGGCTCTTTTGTTGCTGCTTCAACCTGCTTGGTGGTACAATTTATTTCTATATCAAGGAGACTGTTAAATTGAGCGCTGTGCATCAATTAAGGGAAAAAGGAGACCAAATTGATTCTTAAGAAACTTGAACTGGGAATGTTTGCTTCCAATTGTTATGTTGTGGGTGATGAATCCACTAAAGAGGGTATGGTGATTGACCCCGGAGCCAATGCCAAACAGATTTTAGGGGCTGTTGAAGATTTGGGGCTTAATATAAAGGTTATTGTCCTGACTCACAGCCACATGGACCACGTCGGTGCTCTGGCAGAAGTCAAGGAAGCAACCGGCGCTGAGATTGCCATTCACGCTGACGAGGCACAATTTCTCCAGAAGCAGCCTCTCCAGCGAGTAATCCATCCTTTCTCACAATCCCTGCCCGCCGCCGACCGCCTGCTCAGGGAAGGTGATACCGTAGACATTGGCAGCCTGCATTTCCGCGTACTCCACACGCCCGGTCATACACCAGGTGGTATTTGCCTGCTGGAAGAAGGAATAGTATTCAGTGGAGACACACTGTTCAACTTCGGCATAGGCAGAGCCGATTTTCCCGGCGCCAGCTACGACCAGGAAATGGAAAGCATCCGTACCAAGCTTATGACACTACCCGATAATACTGTAGTTTATCCCGGTCACGGTCCCGATACCACTATAGGTGTTGAGCGTGGGTTCAACCCATTCCTGTGAAGTTAACCCTTTACCTGTCCGAGGATTTAGCGGGGCTCTCTACGAAGTAGAGAGCCCCTTTATCTTCCTTAGCCACCAATCAACCTTGTGAAGAACAGGCTGGCGCTAATAGAAACCCCGGCAAATACAATGGATATCATTGCCATAAGCTTTATCAAAATATTCAACGATGGACCCGATGCATCCTTGAGCGGGTCACCTACAGTATCACCGACTACGCTCGCCTTGTGCGCATCCGAGCCTTTCCCGCCGTGAGCACCCGACTCAATAAATTTCTTGGCATTGTCCCAGGCACCACCGGCATTTGCCAGCATAATGGCAAGTACAAATCCTGTAGTTAGCCCGCCGAAGAGAAGCCCCATAACCGCCCCGGGCCCAAGGATAATACCCACTAATATCGGCATCACAATTGCCAGCACCGAAGGCAAAATCATCTCTCTTTGAGCCGCCGTGGTGGCAATATAAACACACTGCCTGTAATCGGGCCTTCCCGTCCCCTCCATGAGGCCAGGTATTTCGTGCCACTGTCGCCTGACCTCCTCTACCACCTTCCCGGCATTGCGTCCCACCGCCTTGTTAATAAGGGCACAAAATACGAAGGCAAGCATGGCACCAATGAAAATCCCGGCAATCACCTTGGGGTTCATGAGATGAATTTTATAAACGTCTACGAACTGCACAATCTTTGCATCCGTTATCTCTTGCACGTTCCAGAATACACCGGGTATAACCTCAGCCAACCCGCTGGCACTGTGCTCAGCTATGCGTATCAGCCCCGCCCTTACCTCCTCAATGTAAGAGGCTACCAGGGCAAGCCCGGTTAGTGCTGCTGAGCCTATTGCAAACCCCTTGCCAGTTGCCGCCGTAGTATTACCAATTGCATCCAGCTTATCTGTGCGCTCCCGCACTACCGGGTCCAGCCCGCTCATGGTGGCGTTCCCCGAAGCATTGTCGGCCACCGGACCGTACGCATCAGTTGCCAGGGTAATCCCCAGAGTTGAAAGCATTCCCACAGCAGCCAGTCCAATTCCATACAATCCCTGTATTGGAACTTCAAACCCCCCAGCCAGACCATAGCTGAGTAGAATCCCGATTGCAATGCTGGCTACCGGTATCCCGGTTGATAACTGCCCCACCGATAACCCGCCAATCACCACCGTTGCCGGTCCGGTGAGCGCCTGTTCCGCAATCCCCTTGGTAGGTCCGTAATCATAAGAAGTGTAATACTCTGCCGATTTCCCGATGATAATCCCTACCAGAAGTCCCACCAGAATTGCTAACCAGATTCTGACAGCCATTACAATACCAAGGTCTGCTTGCACACCCAGCAGGTATACTACCAGCCCTCCTGAAGCCAGGGCGATAAGTACGGCGCTGGTATTAACTCCTATCCCCAAAGCACTGAGCAGTTTTGCTGTTGTAGCCCCTTCCTTCGTCCTCACCAGAAAGATACCAAGAATAGAGAAGATAATTCCCAGAGCAGCAATGAGCATAGGCAGTACTAGCCCCATAATGCCAAACCCGGCAGCCACACCCAGTGCCGCCGCCGCCAGAATAGAACCGCAATATGACTCATACAGGTCGGCTCCCATGCCAGCGACATCACCAACATTATCGCCTACATTATCAGCCAGAACAGCCGGGTTCCTCGGGTCGTCCTCAGGAATTCCCGCCTCCACCTTCCCCACCAAATCGGAGCCAACATCAGCGGCCTTGGTATAGATTCCGCCACCCACGCGGGCAAACAGTGCCTGGGTGCTGGCTCCCATGCCAAAGGTGAGCATGGTCACGGTTATTGTACCGAGACTGTAGCCAGTAAGGTTGTTCAGCACCAGAAACCAGATACAGATATCCAGCAGCCCGAATCCAACCACAACAAGACCCATTACTGCCCCGCTTCGAAACGCAACCCTCAAGGCACGGTCTAACGAGCTCCGCGCGGCGTGGGTGGTTCTGGCATTGGCATAGGTAGCTGTTTTCATTCCCAGCCAGCCGCACAGACCGGAAAAGAAGCCGCCGGTCAGGAAGGCAAACGGCACCCAGCCATTCATCAATGGTGGCTTCACCACAAAAGCCAGTACGGCCAACAGCGCAGCCAACACTACCAGGAATATAGCAACAACCGAGAACTGTCTCTTGAGGTAAGCATTAGCCCCCTCCCTGACACCCTGGGCAATGGCTTGCATCTCCTCGGTTCCTTCAGATTCCCGCTTCATGCCACGGTAGAAAAAGAAGGCAAATACCAGCGCCAGTACAGCACCAACAGGAGCCAGATACCAGAGCGGCGGAATTGCTTCCTTCTCTTCAACGGCAGCCTGAGCCCCGCCCACCTGTGCTACAGCAATGTCTCCGTTCATGGAAAAACAGATGCCAAAAACCGCAGCAAGAATAATACCAGCCCCGAGAAGCAATAAAATCCTCTTGTTGATTATGCGGGCAACCTTCACAATCTATCCTCCTTTGTATCAAGCTTTCCCAGTCTATCCTCCAGGTCTTTCTGCCTTATGGTTAAGGTCA
>CAZXWQ010000032.1:3355-5701 GCA_964644545.1 uncultured Dehalococcoidales bacterium
ACCGGTCACCAGAGCAAGAGTGATACTTCCTTCGGCAAATTCCTTCTGAGCATCCCTGAAGTAGCCGGTACGGCCAAGCTCATTATCGGTATCGATTGCCTGGTTGGCCTCGTTCAGAAGAGCACGAGCCGATTGCAGCAGTGCTCTGGCCCGGTCCAGTTCCTGCCGGTGCACGGCACGGATAGCGTTACTGGAGTAGCGTATTGACTCACGGCACAGGGGCAGTACCTTCTCCCTGGCCGCATCTTTAGCTGAGAAGCTCTCTCGAATCCGGTCAGCAATCGAATCCAGGTTATCTGTTAATCTACCCACTTTCCACCTCAAGTCTGTCCACTATTTTTTGTGCCGCTTTCTCTGGCGCATCTGCTCCCAGTACGGCGCTAATTACCGCTACCGCATCAGCACCGGCCGCCTGAACCTCGGCAGCATTTTCCACGCTAATACCGCCAATCGCCACCAGCGGCATCGATATTCTCTGCCTTATCTCGCGTAACCTATCCAGACCAACAACCACTGCCGTCTCTTTGGACGGAGTTGGATACATTGAGCCGACCGCTATGTAGTCAGCCCCCTGTGCTTCAGCACCAAGCGCCAGTTCCAGCGTGGTTACCGAGCACCCCAGAACCATGTCCATCGGCACCAGCCTGCGGGCTACTTCAACAGGCAGGTCTTCCTGCCCCAGGTGCAGCCCGTCTGCGCCAGTGACCAGAGCTATATCAAGGTAGTCATTCACTATGAAAAGCACATTGTTCTCAGCACATAGCTCCTTGAGTCCCTGAGCTACTGGCAGTAGCTCCTTTTTGCTCAGGCTCTTATCACGCAACTGGATTGTCCCGGCTCCGCCGCGGATGGCCTGACCGGCTACTTCAATGTGACTGCGCCCTCCCAGCGCCCGGGTATCTATAATCACATACAGCCCGCGGAGACGTTTTATTTTGTCCTGACGCAGTAACCTGGAGAGCAGGTCTTTTTCTATCTTGTAAAGATTAAATCGGGCCTGCTTGAATTTATCAGAGTCAAGTATAGAAGCTACGCCTGGAATCTTGGCAAGCTCTTCAAGTGTCCTCAGCGATTCCTGCGCCCTCCTGGCATTAGCCATTACCGTTGTCGGCAGTTCTCTCTCTTTCGCATCGCTGGAGACTTCCATATCGACGCCAACATCGCCTTCTGAGTTCCTCGACTCAAGGAGCTGCCTGTGGAGCATCCATTCACCCCTTATCAGCTCGTGCCGCATGGTTTTCAACTGCTGTGTCAGGGTGGCATCATTAAGTGACAGGCGGGCAAGGTCTTCGAGAAGTCGAAGTCCTTCACCAATACGGTTCAGGCTGGCATCAATAATACGCAATGTCTCACGTGATATTGCTTCCGATGAAGGCATTTTTTTGACTTCCTAGCAGGTAATTCTAACATGGTCACTTTGAGAAGGCAAGCCAGATATGTCTCAGTCCCCGCCCACGGCATTCTCAATAATCTCAATCCGCAGTGGTTTCCCTCTCCGGTCCAGCTCTACCGCCACTACATCAATACGCCACAACTCAGGCGGGTTCTCCTGTGTCTGAAGGTAGCGAGAAGCTACCGCCCTGAGCCTTTCCTTCTTGGCCGCAGTGATTGACTCTTCAGGGCTACCATACTCCCGACCTGTTTTAGTTCTCACCTCGACAAATACCAGAAAATCTATATACCTGGCTATTATGTCAATTTCACCCTCAGGACAGCGATAGTTGGTCTCAATAATATGATAGCCCCGCTCCTTGAGGAAGTCCCTGGCCAGTTTCTCCCCAAGGATACCGGTATCTCTGCGTTTCATCTCTCAATCATTTCCCTCACCGGCCGGAAAGAGCGGCGGTGGATGGGAGATGGACCCAGTCGGTGCAGGCATTCCAGGTGTTCCCTGGTACCATAGCCCTTGTGGCCAGCCAGTCCGTACCCGGGATAAGCCCTGTCAAGCTCTACCATCATATGGTCTCGGGTGACTTTGGCAATTATCGAGGCACAGGCAATCGAAAAACAAAGGCAATCACCTCTGGTTATCCCCTTTTGAGGAAGCTCGATTTCCGGAAGCGACAGATGGTCTATCAGGAGCGACTCGGCCGGCGGCTGAAGCTGCTCCACCGCCGCCTTCATAGCCAATCTTGTTGCCCTCACTATACCCAGGATATCTATCACTTTAGCGTCAGCCCGTCCAACACCCACGCTCAGAGCCTCCTCTTGTATGTGCCGGTATAAGACCTCACGTATGGATGGTGGCAACTGCTTGCTGTCTCTAACCAGCTTCAGCCACGGGGCATCGATGTCTGACGGCAGAATAACAGCGGCCGCTACCACCGGACCAGCCAGGGGACCGCG
>CAZXWQ010000032.1:5801-14177 GCA_964644545.1 uncultured Dehalococcoidales bacterium
TGTCTGACGGCAGAATAACAGCGGCCGCTACCACCGGACCAGCCAGGGGACCGCGTCCCGCCTCATCAATACCGGCAACTCGGCTGTACCCACGTGCCGCCAGCATCTTCTCTTCAATAAATGTTGGTGCCCTCAGATTGCTTGCCAGCCTCACTCCCTTAATCTACCCTCCCTCGAAAGCAGCCCGCTTACGCTATCCCATATAATCTCGGCTATTTTTCTTCTATTTTGGCTGGCATCTATTACCAGCCAGCGCTCCGGCTCATTAGCTGCCAGCTTGTGATAACCCTCTCTCACCCTACGGTGGAAGGCAATATCTTCATGCTCAAAACGGTCATGCCCTCTATTACCTTTACGCTCCAGCCCTTCCTCCACCGGTATATCCAACAGGACTGTCATATCAGGCTTTAGCCCTTGAGTAGCAGAATTGTTAATTGTATTGACAATCTCCAGGTCCAGTCCCCGCCCGTAGCTTTGATAGGCAGTAGTAGAGTCCGTATAGCGGTCACAGATGATGATATTCCCCGTTGCCAGATTTGGTCGAATTACCTCCTTAATCAACTGGGCACGGGAAGCATTGAACATAAGAAGCTCGCTGATAGGTGATATATCGGTACCCTCGCTCCACTTCAACCAGCGTCGGACTTTCCTGCCCAGTGAAGTACCACCCGGTTCATGAGCCAGGAGTACTGGAATAGCCAGCTTCTGTAGCCTCCTGTAGAGCGCTCTCGCCTGCACTGTCTTGCCACTCCCTTCTCCCCCTTCAAATGTTATAAACAGAGCCATTTAATACCCCGCTAACCATTATTATCCCACCATATTCCGCCGCTTTATCCCCAGTTTATCACGGCCGAACAATGGGGGCAAAGAGTTAATCACTTACCCCTCAACTCTCCCCTCAAGAATCTCCAATCGCCAGTAGCCCTCCCTCAATACTTTCCTGGTTTGTAGTATTTCTACCCGCTGATTGAATATCGGCCCATCAGTAACGAAGGTATGGTACTCCCCGGCCTCACCACATGGGCTAATTTCCTTCGTCTGCTTGAGTTCGGATAAGTAACTTAAAAAATCGTGGTCTACCCTCCGCCCCAGCCACTCCCTGCCGAACAGGTCAGCCTTTGCCACCAGCACAACTGCCTCAAACCCCGACTCTATGAAGTCCCTCAGTACCTTCTCCTGCGACATCCCCCACAACGGCAGGTGAGGTGTAACCTCTACCTGCCCACATGTCCGTTCAACCCACTCCCTGTGTTCTTCAATGTCAATATCACCGAAGACGCCGCCACTCACCCCATCTTTCCTTAGCTCCAGCACGGCATCCTTGAAGTCAGCTTCATATTTTGCCATTGTTGTTCTTCTCTGAATAAGCGGGATTCCCATTGCCTCCGACTGCATTTGCATCAACTCAGGAGAAAGCCCGTGAAACCACGACTGCTTTGCATCCACGTTTACCATGTTCAGCAGGTAACGGACCTCTAGCCCGCTCAGGGCAGCCTTATAGCAGGCAAAGCAACTGTCTTTACCTCCGCTCCACGAAACAAAGACCTGTTCCATAATAACCCCCTAAACACTGACCACCCTTGTCCCCATTAGCAGCCGAATCCCAAAGGCTACCGTCCACAACGCCCACGGCAAGCAGGAGAGTAACTGCTCGATGGCACCCCCGCTCCACGGCCACGGAACCAGCATAAATACAAGCATCAGGGCACCCGCAGCAAGGCTCAGCACTCCCCACACTATCTGCGATGCTCCTATTGCCGCTACTCCCACCAGAACAAGAGCCATAGTAATTAACACGAAAAATGCTATTGAAGCTGAGTCGTGCGGCAGATTGATAGTCCGTGGGAATACACCTACGGCAGAAATCGATATTGAACCCAGAACAAGGCTAGCCATACCGAAGTAGCCCGCTCGGCTCCTTATCAGGCTCTTCCAGAGACCTATAGCAAATATCAGGCTGAGCGACCCGGTTAAGATTAGCCCCCAGTTGAATACGGCTGCCGCCGAACCTTCTACCCCGAGAATGCTTAAGTCGTTTTCTGTCCAGCTAAACCACGGGGAGCCTGAGATTACCACCAGAACAACTGTCGCACCCACAAGCTGGGAAGCTATGCCGCAGACCCCGGAAATTCTTCGCAACAAGACCGCTCTCCCCAAATTCCCTCATTTAGCTACTCGCCAATTTCAGCCAGATGTGAAGTGTCGTTTAGCACGTCTAATATCGCCCCTCGTGGGTATGTCTCTACTATACTCAGCGATGCAGTGTCAATGCGAATCTGCCACCAGTGCTCCATCTCTATCCCCAGCAAACGCAATACCAGCACCTTTAGTGGTCCATTATGAGACGCTATCAGTATCGTATCCGATGCCGCATGTTCATCCAGCCTATCCAGGAACCCGCTCGTCCGCTCGATGAACCCCTCAAAGCACTCACCCTCCGGAAACTCCAGCTTAAGAGTAAAGTTGATGCACTTTTGCGCAACATCAGGGTAATTAGTGCCGATCTCCTGAAATGTTAGCCCTTCACAATCCCCGTAGTTGCACTCCCTCAGCTCGGGGCAGGCTACTATTTCCATCCCGCGCCCGCTACAGATAACCTGAGCCGTATCCATAGCCCGCTTGAGGTCGCTGGAATAAACGGCGTCTATCTTCTCCTTTGCCAAGTGCTCACCTAACTTCTCAACCTGCCTGTATCCAGCTTCGCTCATTCCGATATTACTATACCCCATGAACCTCCGCGCGTTATTGAATTCAGTTGTACCGTGCCTTACCAGAAGTAACCTAGCCACATATCCCTCCTAATAATCAGCTTGCACCCTTTGATTTTATTTTCACCGGCAGGCCGGCAACCATCAAATGCACATCATCAACCCGTTCTGCCAGGAGCTGGTTTGCCTTGCCCAGTAAATCGCGGTACAGCCTGCCTGTTTTAGTAGTCGGCACTAATCCCGTGCCTACCTCATTACTAACAATAATAAAGCTGGCATCAATACTGCTAATACACTCTACCAACTCACTAATCTCACCGGTAACCTTTCCCTCAATAAAGGAGGCATCAATTTGCTCATCCGTCTGGTCACCGTATTGACTGAAAATATTGCTAACCAGGAGCGTAATGCAGTCCACAATCACCACCTGAGCCTTACCGATTCTTTGTCGTATCTCCTCACCTGCATGTGTTGTCACCTCAAGGGTGCCCCACTCTTTTGGCCTTGCCTTTTTATGCTCCTCGATGCGCTGCCGCATCTCTTCATCACCGGGCTCCGCTGTAGCTACGAAGAGCACCGGCTTGCCTGAACTCAGGGCAAGCTCCTGGGCAAAATGACTCTTGCCGCTACGGGCACCACCGACTATTAGAATATTATTCAACCGTCCCTCCCGGCTAGGCGAATCCCAGCCACTGGTTGTGTGCCAGCAGGCAGACTATAACCAGCACACCAACCTCAGCCACCTCGTTTATCGCTCCGTAGGTATCACCGGTAAGCCCGGCAAATTTCCGTTTCAAATAGGCTGCCAGAGCCACAACCAGAACCCAGACACCAGCCATAATAGCCAGGCCAGCCAGATAAAAATAACTGGCACTTAACAACCGAGCCAGACCTATCGTTATCGCTATGGCTATGACTGTGGCTATGCTGAACCTCTGCCAGCTTGCCCCATCCTTAAATACCTTCCCCAGGCCAGCCTGTCTGGCATAGGGATAAGCGAAAACAGTATAGACCATCGCCCAGCGACTGACAACCGGCATAAGTATCAGGGTTGGCAACAGTGAATCTTCAGGCACACTATTAAGCGAGACATACTTGACCAGCAGCACCAAACAGATACCAATAATGCCAAAGGCGCCAGCCCGGCTATCCCTCATCACCTGCCACCTGTCCTCAACCGTCTTATGGCCAGCTATCCCATCGCAGGTATCAGCCAGGCCATCAAGGTGCAGCCCACCGCTAATCACTACCAGCGAAACGATTAACAGCCCGCTAACTACCGCCGGCGGCAGTATAAGCCCCAGAAGCCAGCCCAGACCAGCCAGTATAAGGCCAATAATAACACCCACCAGTGGGAAATAGACTACAGACCGTCCTAACTCCTCCGCGCCAACTTCACGCTGGCGGGGTAACCGAATAATGGTTAGAAAGCTTATCGCGTTTAAAAAACCCAACTAATCCTGCTCACTCCTTTCCGAAACACCGGCTTCAGCGAAGGTAGACATCTCAGCCAGAACCCTGGCAGCCGTTTCACACAGGAATATTCCCAGTGCCCCACCGGTGCCCTCACCTAAACGCATACCCAGATCCAGCAGGGGTTTAAGCCCCAGATGTTTTAATAAAACCTGATGACCTGCCTCGGCCGAAACATGAGCGGCAATAAGAAAGTCCTTTACTCCTGGTGAAATTGCCGTAGCGATAAGAGCAGCCGCCCCGGAGATAAAACCATCAATAACTACCGGGATACGGTGAGACGCCGCCGCCAGCATTACTCCAGCCAGACCACCAATCTCAAAGCCACCCACCTTTGCCAGCACATCCAGAGGCTTCTCAGGTTCGGGGCGGTTCACTGCCAGGGCTCCCTTTATTACCTCCACCTTATGCATCAATTGCTCATCAGTTATGCCGGTGCCTCTACCGGTAACCTCGGCTACAGGTTCTCCAGTGATAGCCGCACAGATAGCACTGCTGGCGGTGGTATTACCTATTCCCATATCACCTGTGCCCACAATATCGAGACCCCTGGCTACTTCGGTACCCACTATCTCAATCCCTGTCTCTATCGCCTTGATTGCCTCCTCTCCGGTCATAGCCGGACCCAGGGACATATTCTGCGTACCAGCGGCAACCCTCCTGGATAAGAGTTGAGGGTCAGGCCCCAGGTCACCAGCTACCCCCATATCAACGACTATAACCCGGGCGCCTACCTGACGGGCAAGGACATTGATTCCAGCGCCTCCACGGAGGAAATTGTAGACCATTTGCACGGTAACCTCCTGCGGCCAGTTGCCTACCCCCTCAGCTACTACCCCATGGTCTCCAGCCATGGTAATAATAGCCTTGTGCCTGATTTGAGGGACAGGCTTACCCTGAATGCCGGCCAGTTGTACCGATAATTCCTCCAGCCGACCCAGGCTCCCCTGCGGCTTGGTCAATATATCCTGTCTGGCTTGCGCTTCAGCCATCGCACCTTCATCCAGAGGTCTTATCATCTTAATCGTCTTCGATAAGCGCCCCGTCATTTCTGGCTCCTCTCTACAGTATTGTATCCAGTTCTCCGTTACTCTTCATTGCTTGAATAGCTGCAATGAGCCTCTTGCATTCGGGCATGGTACGCACAGCAATGCGCACATACTCAGGCAAACCAAAGGAGGTACAATCGCGCACCAGTATACCCTGTTTGAGTAAAGCAGTGCGGAAACCTTCGGCATCACCTGTTTTAGCCAGGAAAAAATTCGCGCGTGATGGAAGCGAGGCAATCCCAATTCGGTCAAGCCCGTCTATCAGGAACTGCTTCGCCCGCCCAATCCCCTGCTTACACCACTCCAGGTAGTCTGCTTCATCCAGGGCAATAACCCCGGCCCTCTGAGCTACAGAATTAACATTCCACGGCGGGCGCACCCGACACACAGCCTTTATTATCTCCTCGCTGCTAACAGCATAACCGAGGCGAAGTCCGGCTAAGGCATAATCCTTGGTCATAGAGCGTATGATGACCACGTTATCCCGCTGAATCAGGTCTATTGAAGACCAGCCTCCATCCACGAAGGAAATATAAGCCTCGTCCAGAATGATGAGGCTGTCAGCACAGGCATCCAGAATCCTCTCCACCTCTACCTTCGACAGGTATTGACCGGTGGGATTGTTGGGATTACAGATAAAGACACCTCTCGGGTGGCACCGCTGGATAAGGTCAAGTGTTTCTTCCACCCTTGTTGCGAAACCCTCCTCCTCCACCCCCCAATGGCCAACCACATCTGCCCCAACTATCTGGCAGGCGACCCTGTATTCGCCGAAGGTTGGCTCAAGAATCAGGACAGAATCTCCGTGCCCGAAGTATGTCCAGGCAACAAGGCGAATAAGCTCCACGGCACCACTGCCCGCCAGGACATTGTCAGGAGTCACCCCCAGTTTTGCTGAGAGGCTCCTCCTGAATTCGGTTGCTTCTGAATCAGGATAGCGGTTAACGGCAATGGTATCTAAAGCCTTCATTACCCCCGGCGGAGACATGAAGGGATTAGAGCAAACGCTGAAGTCAAGAACCGCCTCAGGGCTGAGACCCATAGCCTCTAGCTCAGCCCGATTAATTCCGCCATGCGGGCAGCCTTCCAGGTTCTCTACCTCAGGTCTAGGTCGTAACGGCAAAGAAAATCCCCCCTGCTATAAAACATATTATTACCCATATTAGCCCGGCTATCTGCATTAGCTGTAATGAGGCATCAATAGTCCCCGGGATTAAAGGGGCACCCTGCTTACCCAGCTTATAATGCCCCACCTTCTCCAGTTGCACATTGAGTGCGCCAGCCATTGCTGCCATAGCCCAGCCGGCATTGGGGCTTTCTGTTTTTGTGTGCTCATTAAGAGCAACCTGCCACGAGGCGCGGGCACCCCTTCGCAATATAAAACTACCTGAAACCAGAAGCAATGCTGTCAACCTCGCCGGTATAAAATTGAGCACGTCGTCCAACCTGCTGGCAAACTTCCCTGAATACTCATATTCCCCGTGATAGCCTATCATAGCATCCATGGTATTGACTACCCGGTAGGCAACGGCGCCAGGGACACCAAAGAGCAAAAAATAAAACAGAGGGGCAACAAAGCTGTCGCACATGTTCTCAGCCAGTGATTCCACAGTAGCTGATACTACCAGGGACTCTGGCAAACCCCGGGTATCACGGCTCACCAATGAGCGTAGCTCGAAATGTGCTGCCTCCAGCTCCTTTCTTAGCAAAAGCCCTTTGACCCTGAGAGCGGCGCCACGCAGTTCCCTCAAAGAAAAGGCGGATTTGAGAAGCACAGCTCCTATAATTATATAGGCTGCAAAGTGAAGGCTCTTTAGATAAAAAAGTATAAAATATGTGGACGCAGCGAACAATCCCATAAGTAACAAAACCATCCCCACGCCATAGATAAACTGAACAAAGCTAGCCCGACCAGCACAGCCCCTTTCCAGGAAGGAGGTCACTTTCCCCACCCATACCACAGGGTGGATGAGGCGGGGTAGTTCGCCCAGAACCATATCAATAGCCAGTGCCACCAGCAATATTAATAATATCAGTAGTGTATCCACAGCTTCTCATTACCGTTCATTGCTGGAGCCTCCCCAACTGAGCCAGTCCACCAAACCCCTCTTTAGAGTGCCTAGTCAAATATCTCAGGGTGAATAATTCTTGCTATCTCCTCCAGACCCTGTACAATGCGTGGCCCGGCACGGTCAATAAGGTCTCCATCAATAATACAAATTCTGCCCCGCTTCACCGCGGTTGTTGACTGCCAGGCGGAGTGCCCTTTTAAAGCCTCGGGTGAGGTGAACGTCGTCCCATGCTTGGACGTTAGTATGATAACCTCAGGGTCAGAGCTAACTACTTCTTCGATGCTGAACTGCACCCACGGTGCCGGGGCTTCGGCAGCAATATTCTCCCCGCCAGCCATGGCAATAAAGAAGTCAACAAAGGAGCCCGGACCCGCCGTCCAGGGATTGCTTAAATCAGTAACATCGAGTACATAGATAACCCTGACCGTGGGAGCACCCTCCACCTGATTAACTATACGAGATATTTCCCCTTCCATATTCTTAATAAGCTCCCTGGCTTTCCCCTCCACACCGGTAATCCTTCCCAGCAACTCAATATCCTTGAAAATGCCGTCCACATCCCTGGGTTCAATAACCATATATGTTATCCCCAGATTATCAAGCTGCTTGATGCTTTCAATGTGCCCATCAGTCAGGACCAGGTCCGGCTCCAGGGCAACAATTTTTTCAATGGAAGGGTTAAAATAATTGCCAACGCTGGGTTTTGACATGGCTTCCTCAGGAAAGTCACAGTACTCGCTGACTCCAACCACCTTTTCCCCCAGGCCAAGAGCAAACAGAATCTCAGTTATTGATGGTACATGAGACACAATTCGCTCCGGAATTTTAGTTATGCTTACCTCCCTGCCCATATCATCGGTATAAGTCCCCGGCTCGAACTCCTGATGACAACCAGAAACCATCATAACCGATAGACTTAACAGAGCAACAAGAACAGCGCAGTGCCTCACTTTCATTAAATGCTACCTCCAATGTTATGTTACCGGCTAAAATAATATCCCCCTTCTGCGCAATACAGTAAGGGGGATTACTCACTAAGCTGTGCTCATTATCCCACCTCCTTCACCGCGAAGG
>CAZXWQ010000033.1:0-2804 GCA_964644545.1 uncultured Dehalococcoidales bacterium
ACAGTCATTTTTGAGAGAAGCCTTCGTCCTGGTGGCGGCATGCCCGGTGGCGGGATGATGTTCAATACTATTGTAGTCCAGGAAGAGGGCAAGGAGATACTCGACGAGTTTGAGGTCAGGACTACTGAGTACGAAAAGAACTACTATACTGCCGATTCTGTAGAGGCATCGGCGGCTATCTGCCTCAAGGCTATCCAGGCTGGAACCAAGATATTCAACCTGATGAGCATTGAGGATGTAATGATTCGTGAGAACAACCGGATAACCGGGTTGGTGCTGAACTGGAGCGCCGTTGATATGGCCGGACTGCACGTTGACCCCCTGTCAATAAGGTCGAAGGTGGTGATAGACGCCACCGGACATGACAGTGAAATCTGCCACATTGTGGTGGATAAGCTTGGCGGCAAGCTGAGGACGGAGAGCGGCGGGATAATGGGGGAGAAGTCGATGTGGGCAGAAGTGGCTGAGAGCCTGATAATGGATAACACCAGGGAGGTCTATCCCGGCTTAATTGTGGCTGGTATGGCTGCCAACGCCGTCTTCGGAGCACCCCGGATGGGACCCATCTTCGGGGGTATGCTTCTCTCGGGAAAGCGGGCCGCTGAGGTTGCTATCGGGATTCTCCAGCAGCTAAAGGTGTCGTAGCAGTATTGTTCCAGGGTAATTTGCAAGCGGTAGGACTGCGGTGAGGCGCTAGCCTCACCGCTTTCTATATATTACCCCTCGATTAAAGATGAAAATAGTGATAAGCTAGTACTCAGTTTGACTGACCGAGCGTGAGTTGAAATTGTACGATGTAGCAGTTATTGGTGCCGGACCGACCGGTAGCCGGGTAGCTTATAGACTGGCCGGGATGGGATATGGCGTGGTTGTTATCGAGCAGAAGGACGGGTTAGAGGAACCGGTCTGTTGCACCGGCATTATCAGCCGGGAGTGCGTTGAGTCATTTGATATTGAGGAGAGCATTATTTACAGGTGGGCAAATAGCGCCCGTCTATTTCCCCCCTCGGGGGAGTTTTTAAATGTGTGGAGGCAGGAACCCCAGGCTGCTATTATAGACCGGGTTGCGTTCAATGTATCCTTAGCCAGTCGCGCTCAGAGTGAGGGGGCGGAATATGTCTTGAGCAGCCGGGTCAGGAGTCTAAAGGTTGGCAATGACCGGGTCAGAATTGAGGCAGTTCGCCAGGGAGAGAGGTCAGGCTTTGAAGCCAGAGTGGCAGTTATTACTACCGGCTTCACTCCAAGATTGACTGCAGAACTGGGGTTTGGTACGGTCGGCGATTTTGTGATGGGAGCCCAGGCTGAGGTTGAAACGGTAGGGATAGACGAGGTTGAGGTGTATTGTGGTCAGGAGATAGCCCCCGCCTTTTTCGGGTGGCTGGTGCCGACCTCGCCGCAGAAGGCGCTGGTCGGGCTGTTGTCCCGGCGTATCCCCCGGCCTTACCTGGAGAAGCTGGTATCATCTTTGCTGGCTGCGGGCAAGATAGCCTCGAATGAGGTTGAGGCGAGATATGGTGGCATCCCGTTAAAACCGCTGCGCAGGACCTGCAGCGATAGAATACTGGTAGTGGGAACTGCGGCTGGTCAGGTAAAGCCGACTACCGGCGGCGGCATCTATTTTGGTCTGCTCTGTGCTGATATTGCCGCCAGTACTCTGCGAATAGCCCTGGAAACTGACGACCTGTCTGCCGGGAGCCTGGCTGGCTACGAGCGTGACTGGAGGAGGAAGCTGGGACGCGAGCTGAGGACCGGTTACTGGGCACGGAAATTCTATGAGCGGCTCAGCGACCGGCAGGTTGACAGGATTTTTGACATAATAAAATCCAGCGGTATTGATGAGGCGCTGCTGAAATCGGATGACCTGACTTTTGACTGGCACGGGAAGGTACTGTCCAGATTACCGGGGGTGGTATGGCGCCGGGCATTCTCCCGGACTGCCGGGATGATTAAGAACCATTTTCGCTGAGACAGGGCTTTCAATCTGTGGTCGGTTCATTACTTGATATAGTACCTGCCCAGTGCGTAAAATAGAGACTGGAGCTTACTACAGGGGGTATACGTTAAGTGAGCAATGGGAGTGAAAATCTGGGGTTTGGAGAGGCAGCCAGCCGTTTTCTGACTCAATTATCAGCTGATGACAGAGGGGCCAGCCAGCAGGAGATATACAAGTTTGCTCGCTGGTATGGCTGGGAACGACCTTTTAATGGGCTTAGTGCTCCTGAGGTGGCTAACTATGCTGAGCGGTTATCACAATCGGATACAGACTATGCCAGGAAGCTCGAAATGATACGGGCTTTTCTTATTTATGCCAGGAAGGAGGGCTGGAGCAAGGGTAACCTTGCTGTTCACCTTAAGGCGAGGAAGGGCAAAACCAGGGTGAGAGCTTCATCCGGGCAGGGTAAATCCGAAGCCGTGTCACTGACTCAGCAGGGCTATGATGAGCTTCAGGCTGAACTTAACTCCCTTCGGAGCAGGAGCCACCAGGTTCTTAAGGACATGCGGACGGCGGCGGCTGATAAGGACTTTCGTGAGAATGCTCCTCTGGATGCGGCTAAAGAGCAGCGCGGGCAAATAGAGGGTAGAATCATGGAGCTGGAAGAAATCCTGAGCTCAGCAGTTGTTATTGGTGAGAAACGGGAGATCACCACCAGGATAGATATTGGTGATACTGTCGTATTACAGGACCTTACCTCCGGGGAGGAAGTTTGCTATACGCTGGTCAGTCCCAGGGAGGTAGACCCGGCCAGCGGCAGGATTTCCAGCGCTTCACCGATAGGTAAGGCTACTATCGGTAAGACTCAGGG
>CAZXWQ010000033.1:2904-9452 GCA_964644545.1 uncultured Dehalococcoidales bacterium
TTGCCATCAATCCTTCCTCACCGGAATAGTGGTGCCGGTGGCTTTCGCTATGAGCTTCCCCTCTTGATTGGTCACTGTCATCTCGGAGATGCCAACCCGCCGTCCGCTCCGCACGACACGGCACTCGGCGATGAGCTCATCCTCTGCCCCGGCTCCGGCAATGAAGTGGATATTGAACTGGGTGGCTACACTGGGATAGGCAACAGAATTGTTGGCATAGGCAAATGCCTGGTCGGTAATTGACATAATGATGCCACCGAAGACGAAGCCGTTGAAGTTCTGGTACTCGGGCAATAATTTCATGGCTACCCTGGCATAGCCGGGTTTAAGCTCCACCAGCCTCATTTTCAGGAAAGAGGCTATCGGCTCCCCTTCTTCTTTGGCTTTCAACTCGGCTACAGTATCCGATACCTCTCTTCCCGGTGCTGACATCTTTAACCCCCCATTTCAGGAACTTGCACTACATGAACTTGGCGATAGCCTTACCAAGACCCTCCAGCGAACCTTCCAGCGTTTTATCATCAACACAATATGAGATGCGAATGTGTCCCGGTGCGCCAAATCCCTGACCCGGCACAGCCAGTACCAGCCACTGCTGCAGCTCCCGCACAAAGGCAACATCATCTTCCAGCGGTGTTCTGGGGAACATGTAGAAAGCACCCCGGGGTTTGATTAACGAATAACCCATCTCGGTAAGATTTTTATATAGAAAATCACGCTTCCTCTGGTACTCGGCTACGGAAACGGTCACGTTCTGCAAATGGCGCACGATATTCTGCATCAGGGCAGGGGCATTGACATAGCCCAGCGTCCGGTTGCAGTAAATAAACCCGTCTATCATCTCCTCACGCTGGCTATATTCAGGATGGACGGCAATGTAGCCGATACGCTCACCGGCTAAGGCAAGGTCCTTGGAGTGAGAGGTGAGGACGATAGTCCGTGGGTGATGGTGTAACGGCGAAGGGTACTCCAGTCCATCGTAGATAATCTTTCGGTAGGGCTCGTCGCTGATGAGAAAAATCTCTGTCCCGTACTGGACCTCCTTTTTACGAAGCACTTCGCCCAGTTGGCTCAATAGCTCCTTGCTATAAACAACGCCGGTGGGGTTGTTGGGGGAGTTTATGATTACCGCTCTGGTTTTCGCTTCAATGCTTGCTTCGAGGACGTCAAACCGGGGCATGAACTCCTCATCGGTAGGCACGACCCTGGATACGCCTCCATGATTGTCAATATAGTTAAGGTACTCCACGAAGTAGGGGGCAAACACAATGACCTTGTCCTTTGGGTTGAGTAACGTCTTCAGAACCACGTTCAGTGCCCCGGCGGCTCCGCAGGTCATTACAATATCACCGGTATCAAACTTGATGCCCGTCTCCAGAGAGAGGTTTTCGGCAACCGCTGCCCTTGTCTCGGGATACCCTGCATTTGGCATGTACCTGTGCATCCCCGCTAAGGGGTTTTCTGCCAGCTTCCTCAGTTCCCGGTGAAACTCGGCGGGCGGCTCCATCACGGGGTTGCCCAGGGAAAGGTCGAAAACCTTATCAGCTCCATAGCGCTGCTTGAGGGTAGCTCCCTCGTCAAACATCCTCCGTATCCAGGAACCCTCCGCCATGCTCCGCCGAACCTTCTTAGAGATGGACACTTTGTATTTCCTTTCTACCCCGGTCGAAAGCAGTAATGTTAATCTCCTGGAGGTTTGGTGGCAGGCGCTCGGCAATGCTGTCCTTCCAGGTACTCACCTTGAAAGGCAGGAAAGGTGAGACGCAGCCCAGCATGAATATATTAAGTGTCCTGATGTTACCCATCTCCCTCGCCCGCTGTGTACCCTCAACGAAGTAGATGCGGTCGGTCTGCTGCTTTAAGATACTGGCTATCTTTTCATCGCCGGGATACTGCTCGTTGCCCAGACTGACCGCCAGCGGGGGTAGTGACTGATTATTAACGATGGCTATCCCCCCATTTCGGAGGTAATATCCCCACCTGGCAGCCTCCAGTTTCTCAAAAGCGAGCAGTATGTCGGCCTCGCCTATCTTGAGCAGGGGGGAGTAGACCTCTCGGGCTATCCGAACATTGCTTACCACGCTGCCACCTCGCTGTGCCATGCCCAGAGTATCCGTTTTCTTGACATCATATCCGGAGTATATCGCTACCTGGCTGATTATATCGCTGGCCAGGATATTCCCCTGGCCGCCCACACCGGTAATAAACAGGTCTATCTTCTTCACTTCGTATCCTCGTTCATCATCATGGACTGCGGGGCTATTGCCTGCAGGGGGCAAAGCTGCTCGCAGATAGTACAGGCGTCACCCGCACAGAGAGTCGCATCAATGTAGAGTCGCTCGTCCTCCTTCTGAATCGCCGAGCAGCCGAGCCGCAGGCAAACACCACACAGGTTGCATTTCTCCATGTCAATAGCTCTCGGTCCCGAGCGTGTCGGCAGGCGTACCGAGCAGGCACCGCGAACGATAATAACCGAAAGCTCAGGGGTATCCAGCGCACTCCTTACGCCGGCCCTCAAAGCCTTCATGTCAAAGGCATCGATTACCTTAACATCTTTAACGCCGATACCCCGGACCAGGCTTTCCAGTTCCACTTTTGTGGTCTCCTGTCCCTGCGCTGAAACACCGGTACCGGGATGGTCCTGGTGGCCGGTCATGGCAGTGGTGCCGTTGTCCAGGATTATAACGGTTATGTGTCCATCATTATAGACTGCGTCTACCAGCGGCGTTATACCAGAGTGCATGAAGGTAGAATCGCCGATGACGGCTACTACTTTCTTGCTTGTGCCGGCTTTCTCCAGACCCAGCGCTTTACCGATACTGGCGCCCATACAGGCGGTGGTATCCATGGCGCTCAGCGGCGGATAGGTTGCCAGCGTATAGCAGCCAATATCTCCGGTGATGACCAGGTTCGATTCCTTTGGTGGCTTACCATCCAATTTCTGTGGCTTGGAGCGCTGCCCGATAGTGTTGAGCACAAAAAATATACCTGTATGGGGGCAACCCGGGCACAGCAGGGGAGGTCGCCTGGGTAAATCACTGGTTGTTTCCGCTTTCTGCTGTGCGGAAGCCTGAGCCAGTAACCCAGCACTGCGGCAGGCTTCTTCGATAATATTTGGATTTAGCTCGCCCACTCTGGGAATGAACTCCTTGCCGCTTACCTTGATTCCCATCTCCTGGATGTTTTCCTGAAGGAATGGCTCAAGCTCCTCAATAACTATCAACCTGTCCACCTGTGCTGCGAAGTCGCTGATTAACTTCACGGGGAGAGGATAGGTCATCGCCAGCTTGAGAAATGAAGCCCGCGGGAAGACCTCCCTGGCGTACTGGTAGGCAACCCCGCTGGTCACCACACCGAGGCGGTGCTCGCCCCGTATTACCTGATTCGGGGGGAAGCTCTCGCTATAGGCAGCCAGGCGGACCAGGCGCTCCTCGACAAATACGTGCCGCATCCGGGCAAAAACCGGCAGCATAACATACTTCTGCGCATTATACTGGAAACCCGGCTGGTTAGCCGGCACAGTACGTTCCCGGTTCGCATTCACTACCGACTTCGAGTGTGAGATACGGGTAGTGGTATACACCAGCACCGGCGTATCAAAGCTTTCGCTAATGTCGAAGGCATAAGCCATTAAATCATAGGCTTCCTGGCTATCGCTCGGCTCCAGCATGGGCACCTTGGCAAACTTGGCGTAGTAGCGATTATCCTGCTCGTTCTGTGAACTGTGTATCCCGGGGTCACCGGCGCAGACGACAACCATACCGCCATTGATACCGGCTATGGAGGCAGCCATAAACGGGTCGCTGGCTACATTCAGCCCCACCTGTTTCATTGAAGCCATGGAGCGAACCCCGGCATAGGCTGCTCCCAGCGCTACCTCCATGGCTACCTTCTCGTTGGTGGACCATTCTGCGTAGATATCCTTGAAGCGGGCTATGGCTTCGAGAATTTCACTGCTCGGGGTTCCGGGATAGGCGGTGGCAACCCCGACACCGGCATGGTAAGCTCCCAGTGCCAGCGCCTCATTACCAGAAAGTAGTCTTATCATTGTTATCACATTATATCATAAGCCACCTGCGTGACAAACGTAATAAAAAACGATGCTGTATTAGAGGTCTGTTGATACAAAGCATGAATAAACCTGCTATAATACCTGCAAATAAGTTGATGGGAGGAGCCGAAAATGTCTGTCTATCTGATGCTTACCACATTAACTGATGCCGGCAGGAAAGCCATTCAAGAAGACCCGGAAAGCCTGAGGGACATCAATAAAGAGATAGAGCTTATGGGCGTCAAAATCCTGGACCAGTATGCCCTCCTGGGTCAGTATGACTTTGTCAATATACTGGAAGCTCCGAGCAATGAAGCCATAACGAAACTGTCAATCAGGCTGAGCGCTGGAGGGACCTACCAGACCCTGACTCTGGCAGCAATCAGTATCGATGACCTCATTGAGACCCTGAAGCAGAAGGAATCTCCCTGGTAACTAATTGTCTATTCCCCGTAATAGAGGGTTATTAATCGTAGGGGCGGGCACATATTATTGACGCATTCTGTCCATTATGATACAGTAATCCGCAACAGGCATGTGGTAATTAAGCCGGATATCTTATGGTACCGAGAAAGGGTCTTACTGAGTTAAGAGAAGTAAGGAGGTCAAATAAATGAAAAGGAAAGCACTGGCAATTTCGTTAGCATTTGTACTGGTAGCGATGTCACTGTTTGGTGCCTGTCAGGTGACGAAGGTTGAGGTTAAGCCTGAGGTGATTGAATTAACCTACAGCAACTTCTTTCCACCAACGCATCTGCACTCCATTCTGGCTGAGGAGTGGATAAGGGAAATCGAGGAACGGACTAACGGTCAGGTAGAGATAACCTACTATCCGGGGGAGTCGCTTGTTAAGGCACCCCAGACTTATGATGGGGTGGTGCAGGGGATAGCTGATATTGGGATGTCACTGTTTGCCTATACCCCGGGTCGTTTCCCCACCTGTGAGCTGGTTGACCTGCCCCATGCTTACCCTAACGGCTGGGTAGCTACCAGAGTAGCCAATGACTACTATAAGAAGTTTAAGCCTGAGGAGCTCAATGATGTCCATCCCCTTTACTTCCACGCTCACGGTCCGGGTGTTGTTTTTACCACCAAGAAACCGGTACGCAAGATGGATGACCTCAGGGGTCTGGTAATAAGGTCCACCGGCGTAGGAGCTCGGATTATAGAGGCGCTTGGTGCTGAAGGCTACGGCGCATCACAGGGAGAGGCTTATGAACTGTTATCCAAGAACGTGGTAGACGGCAGTTTTACCCCGCGCGAGGTTCTGAAAGGCTGGAAACAGGCGGACGTTATCAAGTATGTGACCGGCTGCTATGACGTGGGTAATACTACCATGATGTTTGTCGTGATGAATCTGGATAAATGGAATGCCCTGCCTGAGAATGTGAAGAAGGTTTTTACCCAGGTCAGCCAGGAATGGATAGAAAAGCATGGTAAGGTCTGGGACTACTATGACAAGATTGGAGTGGACTATTTTCTGAGCCTCGGGGAAGGCAGAGAGGTGATTGAGCTTTCGCCGGAAGAGATGAGTAAATGGGTTGAAACAGCCGTAGACCCTCTGATAGAGAGTTATATAGAAGAAAAAACGGCAGCGGGCCTGTCAGCAGCGGAATACCAGGAATACCTGTTAGAACGGGTTGAGTACTGGTCTAATAAGGCACCAAGTGCACAACAGTGCGTGGACTTTGTTGAGCGAGAGCTAAAGGACCTTATGCCGCAGGATTAGACTGCTGTTAGAGTGCGAGAACCTTTGGTGCCCGGGGATGATAAATCTTGGCCTTCGGTCACACCAGGGAATAAAGTGGTTGCATGTCAGGCAAAATAGACCGTTGGGAGCAGTTTACTCAATCGTTAAGTAAATGGGTGAGCTGGGTGGGAGGCGTCGGTTTGGTGGCTATGCTTGCCCTTACCGTCGCTGATATAATTGGAATAAAGTTTTTCAAGAGCCCGGTTCCCGGGGCTATTGAGATTGTCGGCTTTCTTGGCGTCGTGGTAGCTGCATTCGCCATAGCCCATACCTATGTCCTTCGCGGGCATATTCGGGTAGAGTTCTTCGTAATGCAGATGCCGCAGCGGTTGCAAGCGGCTATCAATGCCTTCGTTTCCCTTATCGGAATTGGACTATTTGGTCTACTGGCCTGGCAGAGCTATGCCTACGGGCGTGTCCTCCAGACAACCGGGGAAGTCTCCATGACTCAGAAAATACCCTTCTATCCCTTCGTCTACGCAATTGCTTTTTGCTGTCTCCCCCTCTGCCTGGTGCTACTGGCAGAGTTTCTCCAGTCAGTGATGAAAGCGGTGCGAAAGTGAACCCGGTTGTCATTGGTATCATAGGAATCATTGTTCTGGTTCTTGCTTTTCTGCTCAGCATACCGGTCGGTTTCGCCATGGCTCTTGTCGGGCTGGTTGGCTTCTGCTACCTGGTTTCGCCAGAAGCAGGTTTTGGCCTTCTGGCTCGAGATGTCTTTACCACATTCTCTTCCTATTCCCTTAC
>CAZXWQ010000033.1:9552-13724 GCA_964644545.1 uncultured Dehalococcoidales bacterium
TTAGCTACTGGCAGTGTTGCCGCCGCCGGTAGTCTGGGCATCCTGATTCCCCCCAGCACCATCTTTATTATTTACGGCATACTAACTGAGCAGTCCATAGGTAAGCTTTTTATCGCCGGCGTTCTCCCGGGTATAATGCTGGCCATCCTTTTTATGGTGGTAGTCGTCCTTCTCTGCTGGCGCCGCCCCTCCCTGGCTCCACCTGGAGAGCCGACCAGCTGGAAAGAGAAGCTGGTTGGTCTTGCTGGCGTCACTGAGATGCTGGCCTTATTTGCCCTAGTGATAGGAGGGCTCTTCCTCGGCTGGTTCAGCCCGATACAGGCCGGGGCGGTAGGTGCTGCTGGCGCTTTGCTCATCGGCCTGGCCCGGCGGCAGTTAAACTGGCAGGGGCTTAAATTTTCAATTACTGACACCCTGAGAGTAACCTGCCAGGTAATGGTTATCGTTACCGGAGCGGTGATATTCGGCCATTTCGTGGCGGTAACCAGGATTCCCCTGATACTGGCTGATTGGGTGGGTAGCCTTCCTTTACCTAATATGGCTATCATGGGAATAATTGTCCTCATGTACCTGATGGGTGGTTTTTTCATGGATGCCCTTGCCCTGATTACCCTCACTATCCCCATCATCTACCCTGTGGTCCTGGCTCTCGGCTTTGACCCGATATGGTTCGGGGTGATAATAGTGATGGTAACTGAGATGGGAGTAATCACCCCACCGGTGGGGATAAATGTATATGTCATTAAGGGGGTTTCCGAGGATGTTCCTCTGGAAACTATCTTCAAAGGAATTTTTCCTTTCCTCGGAGCACTCATTGTCGCCGTTGCTATACTTATAGCTCTACCCCAGATTGCTACCTTCTTGCCTGCTCTGACTACCTATTAAGCCCGCTGGCCCGAACACTCGCGTAGGAGGTGAGAGAATGACCGTAGCGGAGATGCTGGCCAGGAATGCCAGCATGTACCCCGGTGACTGCGCCCTCATTGAACTGAGACCCGGTAAGAAGATTAGAGAAGAGATTACCTGGAAGGAGTTTGATGAAAGGGCTAACAGAGTAGCCAATGCCCTCATAGAGATGGGAGTCGGTAAAGGTGACAGGGTCATCCAACTGATGATGAACTCGATAAACTGGCTTGAAGCCTACTTCGGTATTATCAGGACTGGAGCCTGGGCGGTTCCACTCAACTTCAGGTTCACCAGTAGCGAGATAAAGTACTGTGCCGATATATCTGAAGCCAGGGTAATGATTCTGGGTGAAGAGTTTACTGATAGGGTAGAAGCTATTCGCTCCCAGTTACCAGCGGTGGAGAATTACATATTTGCCGGTCAGCATGTACCGGCAGGCATGGAGGACTTTGCTGATGTAGTTGCCGGGTCGCCGGCCAGTCCTCTGGATGTGGAATTGAATGATGAGGATACCTGCGGTCTTTACTTTACTTCAGGCACCACCGGAGACCCAAAGCCGATAGTTCTTACGCACAAGAACATGGAGTGGGCTGCCATAACCGAGCAGCGTCATCACTACCAGAAACGTGAGGGCAATTTTGTACTTCTCCCTCCGTTGTATCACACCGGAGCCATGATGCACTGGTTCGGCAGCTTGATTGTTGCTGGTAGAGCCACGATATTGACCGAAATCAGCCCTCAATATATCTTCGAGGCGGTTCACCAGGAGAGAGGGACAATCGTATGGTTACTGGTACCGTGGGCTCAGGATATCCTGGGAACAATGGACAGGGGAGAACTTAAGAAAGACGACTATGACCTGAGCTGCTGGCGCCTGATGCATATCGGTGCTCAACCGGTACCGCCCAGTCTGGTGAAACACTGGAAGGAGTACTTTCCCGATATGCAGTACGATACCAACTACGGGCTGAGCGAGTCCACAGGACCGGGCTGTGTTCACCTCGGCATAGAAAATGAGCACAAAGTAGGAGCAATCGGCAAAGCCGGCTATAGCTGGGAAGTGCGCATCGTCAATGATAATGGCGAGGATGTCGCCCAGGGAGAGAATGGCGAGCTAATCGTTAAAGGTAACGGGGTTATGAAGGAGTACTACAAGAACCCGGTCAAGACGACGGAAACTATCAGGGATGGCTGGCTTTACACCGGTGACGTGGCTCGAATGGACGGCGATGGTTTCATCTACCTGACTGACAGGAAGAAGGACGTGGTTATAACTGGGGGAGAGAATATCTATCCGGTTGAACTGGAGGATATTCTCCAGAGTCACCCCAAAATCTATGATGTAGCCGTGATTGGGATTCCTGACGAAAGACTGGGCGAAATAGCCGCCGCCGTCATTGAGCCGAATCCCGGTGAGACCCTTACCGGAGATGAAGTAAACGCATTCTGTGAGCAGAATTTGCCGCGATTCAAGCGGCCCCGGCGGATAATATTCGACAGGGTACCCCGAAATCCCACCGGCAAGATAGAAAAACCGAAACTGAGAAAGAAATACGCTGGCTAGGTAAGGTGGAATTGGCCCTCCTTAATTTACCGACCAGTAACCGAACGGGGTGCGGTGACAGCAATTCACCACACCCCCGTTGTTCATTTTAGGTACGCAATCGCGTCCGGGCTTATCTCTGTCCTATCATTTCATACTTCAGGTCTCGGTCGAGCCATATCGTAGCGTGTATCGGACCGGGGGCTCGGTAGCTGGTGCTGAGCTCACCGTAATAATTATGTACCCACGGGTGGGCGACCGCGTAGTCGTAGGGCTGCGGTAAGATGATGTAAGGTGCCTTCTCGATGATATAGGCATTCAGGTGCTTGAGCAGCTTCTTTGCCTCGGTTACATCGGTCTCCGCCTCTGCCTTAGCCATCGTCTCGGTGAAATACGGGTCATTGAAGAAGGACGTGTTCCAGACCTGCCCGGGTAATCCTATGACGTGGAGCACGTTGACAGGATTATCACACCCTTTCATCATGAAGTACATCTGCTCGTATGACTTGCCGTACATAATGCCAAGGTAGGTGCCGTAATCGGCTATCTGGAGCTCAAGCTCCACGTTAATCTCTGACCAGTAGTCTGCCACCAGAGCCGCCCAATCACCGGCACCGTAGGCGATAATCTTCGTCTTGAAGCCATCGGGATAGCCGGCCTCAATCATAAGCTGTTTTGCCTTTTCTGGATTATACTCAAACAGCTCGCGGGCGGCTTCGGGTAACTTATCTATTGGAGTGAATAGTTCTTCACCCCAGGCCGGCGAGAACGGCCAGCCGAGCATGATTGCGTTACCGCCGTGCAGTGAGTCAATCATGGCCTGCCGGTCGAGAGCTATGTTCAGCGCCTTTCGAATCCTTATGTCCTCAAAAGGTTCTACATCCTGTCTGCAGGCTATTGCGAAGCCAAGGGTCCCCATATTCCGGTAGAAGGATAACTCCGGCATCGTCTCCATTAGCGTCTCCGCGCTCAGCCAGCCGACCTGCTCGGAGGTATCGACCTTTCCCGTCCGCAGGGCAGCGAGCCGGGTGGAGGTGTCAGTTATGATGGGCCATACCATCCTGTCAACAAAGGGTATCTTATACTCCTTGCCGTTGATGGTCGTGGTGCCCCAGTAGATGGGGTTCTTTTCCCAGGTCAGTGAAGCACCGGAGACATAGTCCTTAAGTATCCATGGACCGGTGCCGACGGCGTTACGCCATTCACGAATGCCGGCATCCACTGCTTCCTTGGGATATATACCCTGGTGCCATATCCAGGCAAGTTGTAGCAGCCAGTTGGCTTCGTACTGCTTCAGTTTGACCTGGACGGTATACTTGTCCAGGGCAGTTACGGCCTCAATATTGTCGTAGTACCCCGTACACCTGCGGCTTTCTGCCAGGCGGGTCTTACAGAAGGCGACGTCCTCGGCAGTAAGCTCTCTGGAGCTCATCACGCCCGGCTTGTCCTGCCAGTAGACCCCTTTTCGGATGTGATATATGATAGTGGTGTCATCCAACATATCCCAGCTCTCGGCGAGGACGCCTTTCAGGTACCTCGGTGGAATATACTCCATATCGGTGAAGGCATACTCATTGGTGCCCCTCGGTCCGTAAGTTTCGAAGTCTCCCTGTGCCAGCTTTTCCATATAGGGAGAGGTAAAAGGCTCTATAATCCAGCTGCAGTCTGCCGGGTCCCATGTTCCTGGCTCTAACATACAGTGCCATTGTAGAACGGTGAGTGT
>CAZXWQ010000034.1:0-7116 GCA_964644545.1 uncultured Dehalococcoidales bacterium
TAGCAAACAAAAATGATAGCAAAATAGCCTCTTGGAGGGGCCGTTATCCGGAAATTCTTAGTGTTACATTGGTACCCACGCCTATCTCTGACTGCACGATTAAGGTCCCGCCGATAAGGCGTGCTCTTTCCCTCATACCTATTATGCCCAACTTTCCAGATAAAATCAGGTCGCTTGTCCTTGATGGCATGTCAAATCCTTGACCATTATCCTTTATGATTAGATTTAGCGCATCGTCGGCGAAATCTACTATCATCTCAATTGCTTTGGCTTGGGAGTGTTTTTTCACATTGCTTAGTGCTTCCTGAGTAATACGGAAGACGGCCAGCTCTCTTTCTGGTGAAAGGCGGCGCTGAGTGCCAGTAACATTGATACTAGTCACAATCCCGTACTCCTTCTCAAGGTCAGCACTAAGCCATCTCAGCGCTGATACTAAACCCAGGTCATCAAGAATTGACGGCCTAAGGTCCTGACTGAAGCGGCGAACGCTGTCAAGCCCGGAGTCAGCCATTTCACGCAACCTGTCCAGATACTCCCTTACTGACTTTGGCAGTGCTTCTTCTCTGGCGATAAGTGCATTAAGGTCACGGGATAGGCCAGCAAGGACATGAGCCGTATCATCATGAAGCTCCCTAGAGATGCGTAAGCGTTCATCTTCCTGCGCTTTGGTTATCTGTGAGATATAATACTCCATATTTTGGCGCAGTTGCCTCTCCTCGGTCACATCCCGAGCAATCGCTTGCAACCCAATAATCTGATTATTCCTGAGCAAAGGGCTGACTATAGGCTGAATGAATGCCTCAGTACCATCCCTCTTGGTTAAACGAAGTTCCCCGGTCTCCCCAGCGGTTTTAATACCTGGTTTCCCCAAGAACAATTGCTTAACTGCCTCTCGGCTTGTTCCAGAGAAAAGCTCATCGATATTAAATTTCGATAGCTCGTCCTGAGTGTATCCGGTGAGTTGTTCCCCACTTCTATTAACTGAAATAATTCGTCCCTGAGTCGAACATACAAAAATTGCCTCTCTGGCATTCTCAAATAGACCTCGATAGCGCTCCTCAGAGAGTCGCAACTGTTGAGTCATAACCTCATCCTGTTTGCGCAGGTCAGCGTGGTCAACGGCTATACCAATTCCGTTGCCGAGGGCACCCAACAGCTCTAATTTATCAGCGGAGTAATTTTGGCTTTCCAATGCTATACCTAAGGTACCCTTGATACCAGTTCTAGCCGGTAAGGGTGCAATCAATATGGCTCCTATGTCTTCCTGTCCGCAGAGATTTAGACCAATCTCACGAGCACCTGTTGTCATTACCAGGGACTTCTTTGACCGAGCTACCTGTCCGTCAAGGGTTTCCCCTGGCTTGACCCGCCTGGTGTTACTCACAAATTGTGAGGATAAACCGTAGTAGGCGCTAAGGACCAGGTTGCCTTTCTGCTTTTCTTTGAGATATATCCAGCCTACCTCAGCGCCAGTAACCTCCAAGACTTTTTTCAAGGCAATGTCGGCAATCTGGTTTGCATCTAAGGTTTGATAGACTGTGGTAGAAATAACATAGAGTGCCGCCTGCTGCTTCTGCTGGTCACTAATGGTTTGTAAGGAACCGGTGAGTTCGAGCCGGATATTCTCTAGTTGATAAACCGCCCGCTGTTGCCGATGAATCAGCCAGCTCACCAGCAGCCCGATAAAAAAGAAGGCAATGGTCTCAGTTACTGCGTCTGTTACCTGGGAGGAGAACAGTAAAGCCCGTGGCATGAGTCCCAGGCTGATGAGCACGGCAGTAATCATCCCACCCCTCAGCCCGAAAATGAAAGCGGCGTAAGCTACCGGTATAAGGGAGAGGATACGGTATATTGAGTAGCGAGCAAACTGAAAAGGTGCCTGAGGTACAATAGTCTGAATTAGGGGAATCCGGTCAGCATAATAGACCAGAGTCCCGAAGACCATGATGGCTACTATAATCCACAGGTGAGGAACCCTCAGCACTCGTTTCACCGCCACCTCCTCTCAACTGCACCCTATGTCAGTTCATCTAGTACAAGCCAACCTTTGCTTAATGCCTGTAATATAGCTTCGGTTCTCGAGCTCACGCCCATCTTGCGGAACATGCTGGCTAAATGGGACTGTACCGTGCGCCTACTAAGGAACAGTGCATCAGCGATGTCCTGGTTACCCATACCTTTGGCCGCTAGCTGGAGTATCTCCATCTCTCGCTCACTAAGGTTCTGGGGCTGACCTGCCTTGCTTGTCTCTTGCACTGAGGTAACGAACTGGTTGAAGATTTTACTGGCAATAATGGGGTGCAGTACTGCTTCCCCAGAATATACAGCGCGAATGGAATTAACGAGTTCTTTTCCGCTAACATTCTTCAGGAGGTATCCCGCGGCACCTGCTTCTAAGAGGGCTAAGATGTATTCTTCATTATCATAGGCAGTAAGAATCAGTACCGCTGTAGCTGGATAGCGCGCCTTAATCTGACGTGTTGCCTCTATGCCGTTAACTTTAGGCATAGCGATGTCCATTAAAACAACGTGAGGGCGGAGCTTGTTTACCAGCTCAACAGCCTCATCCCCGTAACTGGCTTCACCGACCACCTCTAGGTCCGGCTCCTGCTCCAGAAGGCTTTTGGTTCCATCCCGAAACAGGGCATGGTCATCAGCGATGATTACTTTAATCTTCTGCATATGTGCACCACCCCGGCGGCCAAGGCATCACTCCCAAATACTATTATAGTCTCCGACAATGGATAGTTCAAAAAAAGAATAATCGATTCTATCCGTTTTATTATAAGCCAAAATCAGAGCAAACAAGTGCACACAATGCCTAGTTGAAAAATGAGCCTAGTGTGTCAAGCGAAATGAACCCAGGTACGATGGAACGTCAACCATCTTGTAGTACTTTATAAGTGGGCGAGTAATTTAAGGGAGGTACGGGAAAATGAAAGGGGCAAGGTCTGAAGAAAAGCGAGGAAGGAATTTCATCGACGTTAACAGGCTGTTCGTAGAACTGGAAAAGGATTTGCCAGCCGAGCCAGAGCAGTTGGTAGAGAAAAAGGCTCCCCCTAATAAAGAGGTTATACTTGAAGTGCTGTCTAAAGCTGCTGACGACCCTGTGTTCCTCACACGATTGGCAGAGAACCCGGGCGAAATACTTCAAGAATATGACCTAACTAATGAGGAGCGGGCAGCTTTGGTCTCAGGTGACCTGCGCAAGATAGAAAAATGGGTCGGTAAGTTGGATAAACGACTAAGCACGTGGATCTGGTGTCGTTTGCAGGTAGAGAAGTGGTAAAAGGAGATGATGTGAAAATGAGAGTTCATCAAGCGACGCAAGATATGCCTGCTATCCAAGAATCCGAAAAAACTATTGAAGGTGAAGTGGATGAAATTCTGTCATCACACAAAGGTGAGAAGGCTGACCTGATTCCTGTATTACAGGACGTTCAGCAGAAATTCGGTTATCTCCCTGAAGAAGTATTGAAAAAGATCGCCAAATTTACTGATGCACCAGCAAGCACAGTCTTCGGCGTAGCCACATTTTACGCTCAATTCAAACTTGCCCCCACAGGGCGAAACATCATCAGAGTATGCCGGGGGACGGCCTGCCATGTGCGAGGAGGAGCACGAATCCTCAGGGAAGTGGAGACTAGATTGGGCATCAAGGCTGGAGAAACTACCTCTGACCTGGAATATACGTTGGAGACAGTCGCTTGTTTCGGTTCCTGTGCTTTAGCACCAGTTATGGTAGAAAATAACAGAGTATATGGCAGAATGACAACAGACAAAGTAAAAAGGATGATAGGCAGGAGAGAATAGCCCTTTATATTTTGTGTAGGATAGGGGTACAAAATGATGAGGCTCGAAGATTTAAGAAGGAAAGCAGTATCGCAATGGAAATCGATGCAGAATAGCTCCAGGCCACGCGTCCTGATAGGTATGGGCACCTGTGGTATAGCTGCGGGTGCCGAAGATATACTTGAGACTCTCGATAGAGAGCTTAAAAACAGCAATATACAGGCTGACATTACTCAAGTGGGTTGCATTGGCCTTTGCTATGCTGAACCGCTAATAGAGATAATCAAACCGGCTATGCCAGGCGTTTTCTACGGTAATCTTACCCCGGGGCTTATGTCTGAGATTGTCAGGGACTACTTGGTTGCAGGCAATCCTCGCCAGGACCTGGCACTGGGCATCCGTGGCGAAGGCACTCTGGACGGAATCCCTCGACTCTTCGACCTGCCGGTACTAAAGCCTCAGGTTCGTATTGCTCTGCGCGACTGTGGAAATATTGACCCCTCGGACATCTCCCAATATATCGCTAACGGTGGTTATGGAGGTTTGAGCAAAGCACTCAAGATGAAACCCCAGGAGGTGATTGATGAGGTCAAGAGGTCGGGACTGCGTGGCCGGGGAGGGGCCGGTTTCCCTACCGGGGCCAAATGGCAATTTTGTTACGACTCTCCCGGCAACATTAAGTACATTGTGTGTAATGCCGACGAAGGAGACCCCGGAGCTTTCATGGATAGGGCAGTGCTGGAGGGTGACCCCCACGCTGTCCTTGAAGGGATACTGATTGGCGCTTATGCCATAGGAGCATCAGAGGGTTACATTTATATTCGGGCAGAGTATCCACTGGCAATCCAGCGGCTGCGGGTCGCACTGAAACAGATGGAGGAATGTGGATTACTCGGCGAAAATATAATGGATTCCAGCTTCAGCTTTCATATTGGAATTAAGGAGGGAGCCGGTGCCTTCGTCTGCGGCGAGGAGACAGCCTTAATAGCTTCTATCGAGGGCAGACGTGGCATGCCCCGGTCTCGCCCTCCCTTTCCAGCTCAATCTGGTTTATGGGGCAAGCCTACCAACATAAACAATGTGGAGACGTGGGCTAATGTTTCTGCCATTCTTCAAAGAGGGGCAGATTGGTACGCCAGCTACGGCACTGAGAAAAGCAAAGGCACCAAGACCTTTTCGCTGGTAGGAAAAGTGACGCGGACAGGGCTTATTGAAGTGCCCATGGGCATCACCTTGCAAGAAATCATTTATGGAATAGGTGGCGGAATCCTCAACGGCAAGAATTTCAAGGCTGTGCAAACTGGCGGCCCTTCTGGTGGCTGTCTACCAGCCAGCTTTCTTGATTCTCCGGTTGATTACGAAACGTTGGCAAGCGCCGGTTCCATTATGGGCTCGGGTGGCATGGTGGTGATGGACGAGGATACCTGTATGGTGGACATGGCAAAGTACTTTCTATCCTTCACACAGGTAGAGTCATGCGGCAAGTGTATTCAGTGCCGCTGGGGCACTAAACAGATGGCAGACATTCTGGAAGATATCACCAGCGGCAGAGGTCGCCCCGATGATATTGACCTTCTAGTTGAACTGAGCGAAGCGGTAAAGGACGGAGCACGTTGCGGCTTGGGCCAAACAGCACCCAACCCTGTGCTCTCTACCATCCGTTATTTCCGAGACGAATATGAATCTCACATCAGGAAATTACACTGTCCCGCTGCTGTGTGCAAAGGATTGGTTGACGCACCCTGTAGCCATACCTGCCCGGCTGGAGTGGATGTTCCTCGCTACATTCGTCTAATTGCGGAGGGGAAATATGACGATGCTCTAGCCGTAATTCGAGAAAAAATCCCCTTCCCTTCAGTCTGTGGTTATGTTTGTATCCATCGCTGCGAGTCCAGGTGTCGTCGGGGTCAGCTTGATGAGCCAATCGCCATCAGAGACTTAAAACGCTTTATTGCTGACCACGCCAGTGAAGGTGCTATTGCGAAGCCACAGGTGGCACCAGCTTCCGGAAAGCGAGTGGCTATTGTGGGGTCAGGACCCGCCGGGCTGACCGCAGCATATTACCTGGCTAAACTCGGCGGTCACGCTGTCACTGTGTTCGAAGCCCTGCCTGAGGCAGGAGGAATGATGCGTGTTGGCATTCCTTCTTACCGATTACCCAAGAATGTGCTAGATGCTGAGGTCAATGCTATCAGGCAGGTAGGAGTAGAAATAAGGACAAACACCAGGATAGATTCAATAGAATCACTTCATGAACAAGGGTATGACGCCGTATTTCTCGCCCTGGGGGCACATGCTAGCACTAAGATGCGTGTTCCCGGAGAGGAGACTCCAGGAGTAATAGACTGCATATCCCTGCTTCGGGATGTTAACCTGGGCAAGAAAGTAAGGCTCGGGAAGAGTGTAGCCATTATTGGTGGAGGTAATGCTGCCATAGATGCTTCTCGCACTGCTCTGCGAATAGGAGCCAAAGATGTGACCATTTTCTACCGCCGTACCCGAAATGAGATGCCAGCCGCCAGTGAAGAGATAAGAGAGGCACTGGATGAAGGTGTAGGGATAGAATTCCTGGTTGCTCCCAGTAAGATATGGCAGCATAACGGGCATCTCAAGATGGAATGCATTCGAATGAAGTTGGGGGCAATCGATACCAGTGGAAGGAGACGCCCCGAACCAGTGGCGGGCAGTGAATTTGACGAAGATTTCGATGTGATAATCTCCGCCATTGGCCAGAGACCAGAGATACCTGACCAGATAGGGCTGACGACCAAAGACGATGGCACGATATGTGCTGACCCTGATGCACTCACAACTGATATGGACGGTGTTTTTGCTGGGGGAGATGTGGTCAGCGGGCCAGCTTCAGTAATTGAGGCTATCGCTGCCGGGAGACAGGCTGCCATCTCTATAGATAAATACCTTGGTGGCAAAGGGGTAATTGATGAAAGACTGTCCCCTCCTGAGGATGTGCCAGTACCGACTAAGGTGGTGGAGGAAGAAGAAATGAACCACCGAGCCGAGATGCCATTGCTGGCAGTTGACCAGCGAAAAGAGGGCTTCGATGTTGTAGAACTAGGTTTCACAAAGGCAGCGGCAACTGAAGAGGCAAAGCGCTGCCTGAGATGCGACCTGGAGAAGGACTAAACAGGCATTCTATCATCATAAATAGTTGATTGAAGTCAACCTATTGACGGAGGAATATAGTGATCACAATAACTCCCGAAACTACGGAGGAGAAAAAGCTAGAGACCGTTATCCTGACCATTGATGGAAAGAAGGTTGAAGCACCAAAAGGAGCTACAGTGCTGGAGGCAGCACTGGGTG
>CAZXWQ010000034.1:7216-13701 GCA_964644545.1 uncultured Dehalococcoidales bacterium
GGAAAGAAGGTTGAAGCACCAAAAGGAGCTACAGTGCTGGAGGCAGCACTGGGTGAGGGTATATACATTCCTACTCTTTGCTATGACCCTGACCTCGAGCCCTTCGGAGCTTGCTGCCTTTGTGTTGTTGAGATTGAGGGCATGCGTGGTCTACCTACTTCATGCACTACTCCAGCAGCGGACGGGATGATAGTACATACCGAGACACACAGCGTAAATCAGTCGCGCCGCATCAGCATGGAGTTGATTATGGCTAACCATCACGGCGATTGCCTCACCTGCCGCAAAAATCAGCAGTGTGACTTGCAGAAGATTGCCCTTTACCTTGGCATTGAGCAGGAGCACTTTGATAGGTTGCGAAAGAGTACGGAACTGCTCCCTGTTGACGATAGTCACCCGGCTTTTATCCGTGACCCCAACAAGTGCATCCTGTGTGCCAAGTGCGTGCGTGCCTGCCATGAAATTGCTGGCGTAGGTGCCATTGACCTGGCCTTTCGGGGTAACTTCGCTAAGGTAAGCACTTTCGGCGATAAGCCTATCCTTGAATCTATATGTGAATCTTGCGGTGAATGCGTGGACCGATGTCCCACTGGAGCACTTCTTCCTAAAGGCGTCAAGCAAGCGACGCATGAGGTCAAAACAATCTGCCCCTATTGTGGCGTGGGTTGCTCTATATATTTGGGTATTCGCCAGAACGAAATTGTGAGCATAAGGGGCGATAGAGAAAGCCCCATCAATAAGGGTGGCCTCTGTGTCAAAGGAAGGTTTGGCTTTGACTTCGTTAACCATCCTGACAGGCTGACCAAGCCCCTGATTAGAAAAGAGGGTTGGAGTAAGGATGCAGAGATTGATGGTAACTTTAAGGATGCCTTCCGTGAGGTTAGTTGGGATGAAGCCCTTGAACTACTAGCCAGTAGACTCTCCGAGGTCAAAGCGAAATACGGGCCAGATAGCATCGGGGTATTGAGTTCAGCGAAATTTACCAATGAGGAAAACTATGTATTGCAGAGGTTCACCCGTGGCGTTCTGGGAACCAATAATATTGACCACTGCGCGCGTCTCTGTCATGCCTCTACAGTAGTTGCTGCGCTGGCTGCCTTTGGTTCCGGCGCTATGAGCAACTCCATTGCCGACTTCGCCAAGGCTGACCTCCTCTTCGTGATTGGTTCCAATACAACCGAATGCCATCCTATCATCGGGCGAATTATTCGCCAGCAGGTAAAATTCAGGGGCACAAAGCTGATTGTTGCTGACCCACGTGCAATCGAACTCTCCAACCTGGCTACTGTTCACCTGCAGCATAAACCGGGAACAGATGTTGCCCTGCTTAACGCCATAATGAATGTGATTATTGAAGAGGGTTTGCACGACAAGGAGTTTATCCAGAAACGCACCGAGGGTTTTGAGGAACTGGCGGAGATTGTGAAGTTCTACCCACCCGATATGGCTGAAGAGATAACCGGCGTTACTAAGTCTGATATTGTCAGGGCGGCTCGCCTCTTCACCAGCGCAGAGCGGGCTGCTATCCTCTATGGTATGGGTATAACTCAGCATACAACAGGCACAGATAATGTTAAGAGTGTGGCCAATTTATTGTTGCTGACGGGTAATATAGGTCGGGAGGGAACTGGATTCAGCCCGCTAAGGGGGCAGAACAATGTTCAGGGAGCGTGTGATATGGGCGCACTCCCCAACGTCTTCCCGGGCTATCAACCGGTGGGTGAGCCGGCGATTAGGCTGAAGTTCGGGTCAACATGGGGCTGCACCTTAAGCGGAAAAACAGGACTTCCTGTTACTGAAATGGTCGAAGCCGCTTACCAGGGGGGTATCAAGGCTATGTATGTGGCCGGTGAGAACCCGGCAATGAGTGAACCCTATATGGGTCATGCTAAACGCGCGTTGCAGCAATTAGAGTTTCTGGCAGTGCAAGACATATTCCCAACGGAGACAGCCATAATGGCTGATGTTATCCTGCCCGCGGCTGCTTTTGCTGAAAAAGACGGCACCTTCACAAATACCGAAAGGCGGGTGCAGAAGCTGAGAAAAGCCGTCGACCCACCCGGTGAGGCTAAACCTGATTGGCAGATTGTCTCTATGCTAGCGGAAAAGATGGGACATCCCTTTGACTATAAAAATACGGCGGAGATAATGGAAGAGGTGGCAACTCTTACTCCCACTTATGGGGGAATTCACCACGACCGACTAGATGCGTACGGCCTGCAATGGCCCTGTGTTGATAGAGATGATCCGGGAACTCCCATTATTCACCAGAAAATATTTACCCGTGGCTTAGGTAAATTCCATGCTGTTGAATACAAAGCTCCGGCAGAATCGGCTTCCGCTGCATATCCGCTTATTCTTACTACTGGCCGTGTATTGGAGCACTGGCACACAGGAAGCATGAGCCGGCGTTCTGAGGTGCTAAATAGCCTATATCCAAACGGTGTAGTTGACATTCATCCAGATGATGCGCTTAAGCTTGGTATCGTAGACGGTGACCTTGTGACCATGATTTCAAAGCGAGGAAAGATAGAAACGTCCGCTCATATTACAGACCAAACCTCTCCGGGGCTTGCCTTCATGGCCTTCCATTGGCGTGAATCACCAGCAAATGTATTGACTAATCCGGCGCTGGATCCCACAGCAAAGATACCAGAATTCAAAGTCTCTGCCGTGAGAGCAGTGTTAGCAGTATTAGACAGGGCTGCTCAGGACAACGCCTTCTTCGCTCGACTAGCCGAAAGCCCTACTGAGGCGTTAAAAGAGTATGATTTGACTGCCGAGGAAAAAGCAGCCATTGCAAGTGGAGACATTCGAAAGATTGAGTCGTGGGTTGGCAAGCTGGACGAGCGACTGAAACAGTGGCTTATCCTCAGACTGCAGCAAGAAAAGTGGTAATTAAAGTCCGGAAGGTGCCGTTAACTTAACAAGAGCTTAGATTGTTACGCTTGAGTCAAGTGTATTCATATTCGTGTTTTACCGAAAGTACTCCGGCACAAATTCAGTTTCGCTCCAGATAGGTTTCAGTTTTACCTTCCCGTCCCCTACTTTAGAACTATAGGCTCCACTACTATATCCTTAATCCGTGAATTCTCTGAGGGTAACCCCAACTGTCATTGCGAGGAGCCGCAGGCGACGTGGCAATCTCTTAAAATGGAGGCGGGATTGCTTCGCTTCGCTCGCAATGACATTACAGAGGATGCGGGGCAGGGCGCTGGCTACGGCTGCCAGAAGGGTTTTTGCGGGGTAAGGGTAAATTCATGATAAGTGCAGCTCATTCCCGGGCGGTTCCAGGTGCGGGGAAGGTCGGCATCCTTGAATTCGTTTATTTCAGACTTACCTATGTATATTGTGCCACCAAAGCCGGAGATGATGTATCTTGGCTTATTATCCTTCATTGTCAGCAGGGGCTCCATTTTGAAGCTATAGACTCCCTTTATCTCCACGGTATGTCTGGCCGCCGGACCGCCATCTATTAGCTCCTTAGTAAATGAGATTTCTCCCCTCTTAACCTTGAGCACCTCTCCCATACGTGCCCAGCATTCTCTGTAGACTTTTTCCAGAGCCTCTGCCTGTGCACCGTTTGCCCTGTCATCTATGAAGATAATACACCTCCACGGCCCCATTACTTCGGGGAACTCTGCGGGAGAATTGAAGGTAAAGCATACCTTCAGTCCATCCAGGTTAATATCCCGATAATATCCCTCCCTGATATTAAAAGACCACACCCCTTCGCACTGGCTCTTGCCATCATGCAGGTCTTTAGGAAAGGGTGACGCCCAGTACCCGGGGCAGACAGGCGGCGAAGTGCAGCCCTCCACACAGTCGCCACTCACCATCCATTCAAGCTTTTCTTTGGTCATTTGGAAACTCCTCTCACAATTCTAACAGCCGAAAGCTGGAGGTATCCAATCCAGTTGTGGTTACTCTGAAGGTGTCTCAATGGTTATACAATCGAGCGGGCACACCCGCACACAGGCCATACAGGACGTGCATAATGTGGGTTCCGCTGCGATTATCCTCATCGCCTCATGTCCCCTCTCCTCCCAACCTACCTTAATCAAGGGATACTTTGTGTGCGATACTATCCTGGCATCGGGGGCTAAAAGGAACACCTTGGGGGCACAGACCTCCAGGCACTTGCGGCATTCCTGGGGCTGTGTACACTCTTCGCCAACAGTGATTAGTGGGGCTCGTTTGTACTCCTCTAATATCTTCAGCTCAGGATAGCCGGAGGTGTCTGCTCTGCGGATGCGCTCGATATCCTCTCTCATTTCATAGCCTCCTTTTCCACGCTCTGCTTTCGCAGCTTCCGCAGACCGACCGGTTCCCGTGCTGGCAGCAGTGTTACCTTCTTGCGCTCCACCATCTCAATAGCATCGGTAGGGCACACGCTACGACATATACCGCAACCCATGCACCTGGTCGGCATAGTGGTAACCGTCTTCAGCGCCCGGTCTAGCTTGATGGCTCCAAACTGGCACTGCTGCTGGCACTCGCCGCATCCAGTACACTTGTCATTGTTCACGCTGGCCACATAGTACCCCTCGACGAATGCCTCCGGAATACCGTACAGAAACCGCTGTCTCATAGAGTGACAATAGGGCATCTCGCAATTGCACAGGGTGATGATATAGGGAAAACCCATCGTAAACACAGTATGTACCAGCCCTAGCCTTTTCTCGAAGTCCAGTAGCAGTTCTCTCATCTTGTCTGAATCTGCGGCGTCATACTGGTAAAAGGTTTCTTGCTCTCCCGTCTTGAAGACACGCTGCCCGGCATGCCTGCCCTCCCTATCCTGAGGCTCTTCAGGCTTCGCGCGGTGCAAGAAAGTCATGCACACCGGCTCGCTGATATCACCACCCCGGGTCCTTTTGCAGATGCACGATATGTTTATGCAGAGGAAATCCTCGTCTTCCTGGTTGGTCTCTGCGGCTATACGTAAGAGTTCGAGTGCTTCCTCCAGGGTGACGACTTGAGCCGTGCGCCCGCCCTGGACCACTTTTCTCACCCACTCAACCCCGTATTTTCCCGGATTGATGGCATTGATAATCTCGTACTGGCTCCCATATTCTATATCCTTGTCCAGCTGTGCCAGGAACGATTCGTGGTCATAGGCGTGTGGACTAAAGTACCACCTGGACTGCTCCTCACCGTAGACAGTTGCCAGAGCATGATTCATGCACTCTTCACACATCTTATATCCTCCTACTGTTATACCTGGGTTTTCCCATTTCAACTCGCGACGAGGCATCCCGACTCTCATCGCTTTGTCACAAATACTATACCCGTGGCACCTGGCTGTCAATCTCCGCTACGGAGGCCTGTAACAGTCCTCGACATGCGAGCTGTGTACTGCAGCCACCCTCTTTGGAAAGAGCAATTCAATGCGTAAAATTATGACGTTTTGTTACCCTATGGTTAACTTTCCTCTATGTTATCGTGCTATAATAACGCCTATGAGATGGTGTTTGCGGCAATGTGTACACAGCCAAACAAACTTCGAGGCTGTCACATGCAGGTCTTCACCCGTTTTACAGGACTGGGATAAGCTGTGAGCGAAATTGACGAACTCAAGCGTATAGCCCGTTCCCTGTCTGAAGCCGCTTCTACCGGTAGCCTGGATGAACGGGAACTGGTGACGCTCTTCTTCCAAGAAGGGTTCTTCTCAGTTTTAAGCTACGGGCAAGTGGGGGAGGATACCAGGCTCGAGCAGCGTACTCTAAGAGGCCAAGTATATGTCACTTTACGGGATTTTGCTGCCCGCCCCGTTGCTGTCCTCGAGTTCAAAGCTCCGGGGATACCCTTGGCAGGCTTCGTAGAGCAGCTCTCCAGCTACACGGCTGAAGTCTTCCCTGAGATAGGGATTCTCACCAACGGCACCGACCTTTGGCTATTCCGTTGCCAGAACGGGCTATTGCTGCAATCTCCTATTGAGCAGATGACACTGGCAGACCTCACTACTTCGCAGGCCAGTGGACTCTGCGAGCGTCTCCAACTCCGGCATGTCGACCTTCGCCACCTAGATGCTATGAATCAGTGTTTAGATGAGTTGAGGAGCAACCCTTTGCCCGTCAGTGACCCTGTGGAGGCGGGCAAACGACAGTTCTTGACCCGATTCGCCTTAACAGAAGCTACACCCTTCGGTCATCTCACGTCAAAACTGTCCGAAGCTCTGCCCAGTTTCCGCCAATACTCTGACTTTACCAGAGGTGCCTACGAATTCTGGAGACGTATTTATTCCAGACAGCTAGATTTTGAAGAAACTCCTTCTTACTGGCGACCATTTGTCATTGGTTCAGGGAGAGAAGCCCTCTACCAGTTTATGTTTTCCCTTGAAACTGCTTATAATAGGAGTGTCATCGATAAAATCTTTGGGGCATCTTAGGATGCACCAGAAGGCGGTATCGAGATTATCCGCAGTAGATAGGTAAAAAGGGGTAAAGTAAAGTGACAGGGGTAATTAATCAATAGATATGATTACT
>CAZXWQ010000035.1:0-3070 GCA_964644545.1 uncultured Dehalococcoidales bacterium
GTAGGCCCTCCAATCAGCTTTAAACCACCGAAAGGGGCTCTGTGCTTCGGACCATATGCGTATTGTCAGGTCACGGTGGTTATCAGTCACCCATAACACATGTCTGATACCGGCAAGAGGCGTGCCATCGGTTATTTCAACTTCGTAGTGAGAGCGCCTGCTTCCTATAGGAAGCAAACCTCGTCGATAAATACTCCAGTCTACCTTCACAGAATTCCTGGGCGCTGCTGTGGTCCGCAAATAGAGCCGACAGTCCTCAGGGCTATCTGGACTCACCCAGCGCAATTCCTCGACTCTGGTAAGAAAAGGAAAGGATACCTGGCTAACCCGGCTGCTGCTCCGCTGGCACTGAGGAAAGTATTCCCCGACTACATCCTCCCACACCTGCCACTCAACGTAGGACTCATTGGTATGCCTCAGCCTTCCACTGCTGGCAACAACCTCACCGACAACATCCTCCCAGTAGTCAGTTCCCAGTAGCCAGTCAGCTTTACGCTCGAGGGTGCCGCCTCTAGCGAACACGGAGCATTCTATACTCCCCCCAAAAATGTAGCGCAGGGTCTGGTCAGCCATGAACTCAGCTACCTCATCCAATATGGAAAAATCGCTGTGCCCATGCTCCCCGTAGTAGATTACATCGGCACCATCAGCATATTGGGTGGAGAGCGGTACAACGCCATCATCCATATTTCTCGGCCAGGCATCAACACCGGCATAGTCAAATTGTTCACTGAGCGGGGCTCTCTCCGAGGAAATGAAAGCCAGCCAGTGTTTATTTTTGCCTACCCAAGCCCCATCTTGAGCACTATTATAGTAGGCAAGAGAATTACAAACCCCCTGGTCGGAACCCAGCAGCCCGGTACGACAATAACGCACCATTGGTCCACCCCCCGGGACATAATATCTGCTGAGGCTCTTAATAGGGCTATTGATTGTTACCACCATTGCTACCTTATCGGCCAGACCGCCTATGTTCTGTGCCACGGAATAAAGTACCGCCTTGCCACCCATGCTGTGCCCGATTAATATCAGGTTTTTCTTACCATGGAAGTGCTTATCAATACTATCGGCCAGGTTGTTGGCCCAGGTATCGATATCTACATAGCCCGGATAGCACCTTTTTAGTGTGTTGAACCGAATTATGGTATCAGGATTAGCCTGCTGGAAACGAAGGACATATGCTGGCAGCAGCTCTGCAATGTAATCAGATAGAAGCTGAAAGGAACACATATTACCACCCGTGCCATGAACAAAGACGAAATTCAGCTCCTTGACCTGAACCGTGCCTTCTGCCAACGATTGTACCGGGCTTGAGAAAGCGAGCTGGATGCATAGTCCGATGATTATCGGTAAGGCTAATCGTTTCATGGTGCCGCCGAGCATTAATGTTGGTGACAATAATGTAACGGAGAACTGCTCAGTACCTGCCTATTTTTTCGATACACCGAATTGTAACACCCGCTGGAAAGCTATTACAAGGCTACAGATTTGAAAATTAAACAATCTTTATAAGAATTTAATCTAATCTTTATGAAAACTTTATCACATTTATTCTTGCCTTTATGTTCGAGTGTTAAACTCAAAGTACATTGAATTGAAAGAGGTTAAAGGAGACAGCTCATGGAGAATTTCGTACTAGCCGGAAAAGCCCGAACCGTTTTCAAACTGATTGAGCTTGCGGCAAAGGCAGAGAAGGCCGAAAAGGCTGAGAAGAAAGCGAAGAAGAAATAAAGAAATCTGTTTATCTTTTCGGTGAGTTGCTACCGTTTTTACTCTAGAAAACGCTTCTTATGTCAGGATGCAAGTTACCGCCAAGCTTTTCGATGGTCTCCCGTCTGAATTTGTTCAGCGCCTTTTGCTTCGTATCGAATTCATCCCACGGATAGAGTATCTCCGGATGGAAATAGATATCGTCCACTGACCTCACCGCCGCCGGAACCTCCAGACCGGTGGCAGATTCTACCCAGTCTTCCAGTCCCCCTCTTAACAGGGAGTCTAAGACACCCATCGTATGTTCTAACATTATGTCCCGATGGCGCCCTCCTTCGCCGACACCCCCGGTATTAAGCAGGTAATATTTCATATGAGGAAGACCCTTCAGTATGTCATATAAGATGTTGGCGTGCTGTGCCCTGTCACCCGCCATAAACGGGTCGTAGAAGAACTCGGACCTTGTTTTGCCTGCTTTCGTTGGGTCGCCAGCCGATGACTCCATAGCCTGCCCCAATATCATAAAGGCCACAGCCTGCTGGATAGTCAGCCTTGATATTGCCGGCATTAAGGGTTGTCTCGTGATGAGAATAAGATTATCAATCCTATCGACATCAATGTATCTGCTGGCATGCATGAAGTCTTTCCTCTGAATAATTGCCCTTCCGTTGGAGGTGCTTTCCAGATTGTAGAAATCAAGGTCGCCGTCCTCTGTTAAATAGATATTCTCGCCGAAAGTACCGGGTTTCAATAAACCGTAGTAGATTTCCCCCTGCTCACCCGGGTTTACATTCTCTGTTTTTACAAACACTCCCCCCTGTTCAAAGCCATGAAAGGAACCGTCTGGCATCAAGGTGCCTCCATCGTCCTGCACCAGCCATGATTTCTCCTTTCCCTTGCGGGCTAGAGCCTTTCCGGTAGTGGTTGTTTTGCCGTTGGCACTTAGAGCAGCCAGTAACGACCTGATAGTCCGATATTCTCCGTGCGCCGATTGCAGATAGTCCTCACGACAACCGGTGTGCAGAAAGATACCGCCTTTCCTGGTCTTGGCAACCCAGTCTTCGGCGGCGAAGACCCCTTTCTTGTACTCGCCAATATAGTTGCTGTTCCTGACTATCTTTATCACCCTGCCGTTATCCAGCATAGCCAACCTTATGGTGATGTCTTTCTGGGGGAGTGGCTTTGATTTGTTCTTTTCAAACGCCTCATCCCTGAACATGATAATTTCATAGTCCGGTTGCTCAATATCCCTTTTGGTGGGAATAAAGAGGTTCTTGCCTCCATAAGCTACATGGGCAAATTCCTCTGGGACGGTTAGCCTGACCACAGTATCACTGTTTTCATTACCCACTATGCTATC
>CAZXWQ010000035.1:3170-9597 GCA_964644545.1 uncultured Dehalococcoidales bacterium
GCGCGCTCGGCTGAGGGGTAGACCGGTATCCGGTTTGCCTCCAACTGCCTGGTTAATCCGTCGCTTCCTCCAAACATAGAAATCATCCAGACGGCCACAGCTTTACCTCTTTTTGTTACCTGTGAAAGCAATTTGACTATTTCGTATTCGTGTGTTTGGAAATTCTTAGCTCTAACCGGAGGACCACCACCCATTTGCAGAGCCATGCAATCAACATTCGGGTCACTGGCAAAGGCATCCACCGTGATAGCAAAGACATCGTCCCTGGAGTGAAACTGACCGGTAACCCCGGTATCAAACGGGTTCAGCGGGATTTCCCAGGGCGGGAAAACGGGGCGGAGTTTCTCTCCTGTCTCCGGGCTTAACTCGGCCAGGGTAAGGCCATAAAGCTGGGAAAAATCGGTGGTAATAACCCCTTCTCCACCGGAAAAAGATGATATGGCAATCCGGTTATTCTGGAGCGGCGGCAGGTATTCGAAAACCTTGGCCAGGTCAAAGAACTCGTCCAGTCCCTGCACCCGAATCGCCCCTGTCTGCTTCAGAGCAGCATCAATAACAGTATCGGTGGACTTCATCAGGGCACCGGTGTGTGAGGAGGCGGCTTTGGCTCCGGCCGCCGTCCGACCGGACTTGAGAACAATGACCGGCTTCTTCCTGGTAGTACTATCCAGAAGGCGCATGAACTTCCTGGCGTCGCCAGCGATGCTTTCCAGGTGCACAGCGATAACCTTTGTGCTCTCGTCTTCGCCGAAATACTCCAGGGCGTCAACCTCGTTGATATCCATTTTGTTACCCAGGTCAATGAGTTTATTCAGGTTCAGGTGGAACTCGGAGAGGAGCCAGTTAAGCCTGGGCTGATAAAGCCCGGACTGAAATATAAAAGAAAGCCCTCCCCGGGGCATCTCTTCCGCAGGGCCAAAGCCAATGATAAAGCTGTTTGCTGTATTGACGGGACTCAGCGCATTGGGGCCGATTGCCCTGATTCCACTTTCCCTTAACAGGCTCAGTATTTCATCCTGTGTCTTCCTCCCCCCTTCCCCAATCTCGGAAAAACCGCCGGCGATAATGGTAATACCCTTCACCCGCTTGGCAATACAGTCCCTGACAATATTCAATGTAATATTGGCTGGCACGGAGATTACCGCCAGGTCTACATCGCCTTCTATGCTCTTCATATCGGGATACGCTTTCAGTCCCCTAATCTCTGCGGCGTTGGGATTCACCGGATATACCTTCCCGGGGAACTTCAGGTTCACCAGGTTTGATACCAGAAAGAAGTTGGGCGAGGTCATACCCCGGCTGGCGCCAACCACAGCGACGCTTTTCGGGTAGAAGAATAAGTCCAGAAAGTGGTGCTTCGTGTTAGTCATACGGCCTCCTGTTACTACCTAAAAATCATGCCAGCTTCACCGGCATTAGCTTGTTACTTAAATCCTGGTCACTTCTGGTGTATACCTTGATATAATTATCGGTAACCCCAGACCAGACTCCGTCAGCAGACTGTTTTTCCCATAAGACTGTCATGGTCCTGCCCGAAAACCGCTGTCTGAAGCTCCGGGCACTCTCCTCAGCCAGTGCCATCATCTGCTGGCTTCTCTGCTTCCTGACTCCGTCATCCACCCGATGGGGCAAATCGGCAGCCTCAGTCCCGGCACGTGGCGAATAGTTAAACACGTGAATCCTGGCAAACTCCATCTGTTTACAGAAACGGTAGCTTTCTGCAAAATTCTCCTCCGTTTCACCGGGGAAGCCGACAATAATGTCGGTAGTGATGGCTGCCTCAGGGACCTGAGACCGAATCAGAGAAACCGTCCGTTCATAATCACTGGCATTGTAGCGCCGTTTCATCCGCTTGAGTACCCCGTCGCTACCACTCTGCAAAGACAGGTGAAAGTGGGGGCACAGTCGGCTATCCGACCACAGCTGGATAAGTCCGGGTGAGATTTCCTGAGGCTGGAGGGATGAGATTCTGAGCCTGGTTACACCGGTCCCGGTCAGGATATGTTCCAGCAGACCCCTGAGACCGACACCATCATGATGGTAGGAGCCAATCTTGGTTCCGGTCAAGACTACCTCCTTATCGCCGCTGTCAACCCTCTGCCTGACCTCATTAACAACCTCACCGAGCGGCAGGCTCATCTCCCTGCCACGTACCAGGGGCACAATACAGTAGGAGCATAAGCTGTCACAACCATCCTGTACCTTCACAAAGGCTCGCGTCCTGAATGCCGGGTGAAAAGTGTTGGCCGCTTCTCTTTGAACAGGGGCGTGGCTGCTCATGTAACCGGACTCCTGCAACAACTGTAATAAATGCGGCTTCTCACCATTACCGACGACAAGCGTAACGCCCTCAATCTGAGCCAGTTCTTGGGGCGCTCGCTGAGCATAGCAACCGGTAGCCACAACCTGAGCATCAGGGTTTCGCCTATGGGCCAATCGGAGCAGGTGGCGGGATTTGCTATCGGCAATATGAGTGACCGTGCAGGTGTTGAGTATATAGACCTCAGCCTCATGTGACCCGGCTACCAGCCTGTGCCCCGCCCCGGCAAACTGCCTGGCTAACAGCTCGGTTTCGGCTTGATTCAGTTTACAACCTAAGGTAGCTAGGGCAACCCTCATACTTCTCTTCCACGCAACTTACCAGCCACAGTTCAACCTGGATTACTAAAGGTGAAAGGCAAGCCACTTTGTTGACTATCAACCGAGATATCTATTATACTAATCATATTCCTCGACCGCAAACTTGGAGAGTATATTCTATTTTTCACCAAAGAGAGAGAAGCAGGAGGGCAGGTTTGACAAACGATACCAGTAGCAGGGTAGTAGTTACCGGAATGGGTGTTATCAGTCCGCTTGGTCTCGATTTGGCTACTACGTGGGAAGGACTCATTGCCGGTAAGTCCGGCGTTGACTATATCACCCAATTTGATACTGAGGGCTTTGAAACCAGGTTTGCCGGCGAGATAAAAGGATTTAAGCCTACTGACTTTATTGCGCGCAAGGAAGCCCGCCGCATGGACCGCTTCACCCAACTGGCAGTAGTCGCCAGTATGCAGGCATTGGAGCAAGCAGACTTAGAAATTAACTCCGGTAATCAGGATAACATAGGCGTCCTGGTTGGCAGTGGCATCGGGGGATTGGTTACCATATCTGAACAGATAGCAGTGTTAAAGGAGCGGGGACCGGACAGGGTGAGCCCCTTCCTGGTGCCAATGATGATAGCTGATATGGCTTCAGCCCAGATATCAATATTACTGGGGCCCAGGGGGCCAAACTTCTGCCCGACTTCTGCCTGCTCCAGTGGCTCGGATGCTATCGGTACTGCCTATGAAATCATCAAGCGTGGTGATGCGCTGGCGATGCTCGCCGGCGGCACTGAAGCAATAATAACACCAATAGGCATTGCCGGTTTCAATGCTAATAAAGCTATCTCCACACGAAATGATGCACCGCAACAGGCCTCACGCCCCTTTGATGCTGAACGTGACGGCTTTGTTCTTGGGGAAGGAGCTGCTATCCTCGTCCTGGAGAACCTCCATTTTGCCCAACAACGTGGAGCCCAAATTTTAGCTGAGATAGTAGGCTACGGCGCTAGTAGTGACGCCATTCACATTACCCAGCCGTCTGAAGACGGGGAAGGTGCTGCCAGGGCAATGAAAATGGCGCTCAGGAAAGCGAAGCTAGCTCCTACCGATATTGATTACATCAACGCCCACGGCACCTCAACGCCACTGAATGACAAGGTGGAGACCTCGGCAATAAAGGATGTATTTGAGGAGCATGCCTACAAAGTACCGATAAGCTCTACCAAGTCAATGACGGGACATCTGGTTGGAGCTGCCGGTGCCATTGAGGCGGCAATATGTATCATGACTATTCAACACGGAATAATACCACCGACCATAAACCTTACCCACCCTGACCCGGATTGCGATTTGGATTATGTGCCTAATGTTGCCCGCCAGGCCAAGGTTACCACTACCCTATCCAATGCCTTCGGTTTTGGTGGTCACAATTCAGTGCTGGTATTCCGACAATATGATGAGGCACAGGCTTGAACCATAGCCGCTGGCATCTTCTACCAAAAATTCCAGACAAACTACTGACTAACATCTCAGGTTTGCCTCCACTCATCGCTCAACTGATATTTAACCGTGGTCTTGCTGACCCCTCACAGCTAGAATCATTTATTGCTGCGGATAAGAGGCTCTCCGGCGACCCTTTCCTGTTGTCTGGTATGCACCAGGCGGTAGCAAGGATTTACCAGGCCCTGCTTTCGGGGGAAAACATAGCCATCTACGGTGACTTTGATGCTGACGGTATCACAGCTACTGCCATCATGGTGAAGGGCTTATCAATCCTTGAAGGGAAGCCTGTCCCCTATATACCCCATCGCCTGACCGAGGGCCACGGACTAAAGGCAGCCGCGCTGCAAAAGCTTTACCAGCAGGGTGCTAGCCTGGTGGTTACCGTTGATTGCGGGATTACCGGCCTCACTGAGATTCAGAAGGTACGTAAGCTGGGGCTTGATATAGTGATTACCGACCACCATACCCCTCCTGCCGAACTTCCACCCGCTATTGCCGTGGTTAATCCAAAACTACCCGACTCAAAGTACCCTTTCTCAGAGCTAGCTGGTGTCGGGGTAGCCTTCAAGCTCCTCCAGGCTCTCTTCCAGAGTATTGGCAAAGAGAAGCAAATCGATGGACTTATAGACCTGGTAGCCCTTGGCACTGTAGCTGATGTGATGCCCCTGCTGGGAGAGAACCGATACCTTGTTAAGGAAGGGCTGCGGCTACTAAATGCTTCCCCACGCATCGGCATCAGGGAAATACTGACCCAGGCCGGTTTACCTGCAGGGAGCGTTGATTCAGACAACATCTCCTGGGTCATAGCCCCGCGGCTAAATACTGCCAGCAGACTGGAGCACGCTCAGCCCAGCTATGAGCTCCTGATGACAGACTCGCCGGAGCGGGCACGCCATTTAGCGGTATGGCTTGAGCAAAAAAACGCCGAACGTCAGAGAATTACCGCCAGAGCTGTGGAGAAGGCGAGGGAACAGGTACTGGCCGAGGGCGTTTCGCCACTTTTGATGGTTGGAAGTATGGACTACTCCGCAGGCATTTCTGGGCTGGTAGCTGGCAGACTGGCCGAGGAGTTCTATCGCCCGGCGGTTGTGGTTCGTGTAGGGAAGAGGATAAGCACCGCTAGCTGCCGCAGCATCCCTGAGTTTAATATTATCCTCGCCTTAAACCAGTGCAGTACCCTTTTCTCTCAGTTTGGTGGACACGCGCAGGCAGCCGGTTTTGTACTGCCAACCAGGAACCTACCTCGCTTACAGGAAAGCCTTCTGGAAATAGCAGCTACAGAACTGGCCGGGGTTGACCTCCGCCCTAAACTGGATATTGATGCTGAAGTTTCCCTGAGTGACCTGGGGGGAGATGTATTTCCGGCCATGCAGCAGCTTGCCCCATTTGGCAAGGGTAATCCAGCACCTGTCTTTCTCAGTCGCAGGGTAGAGGTTGTCAACCTGCGTACCATGGGTACTAATGGCGAGCACCTCAGGTTACAGCTCAGGCAGGGAAGTGATTTATGGGACGCAGTTGGTTTTGGCCTGGGCAATAATCTGACCGAGATTTATTCGCCACTGGATATAGTCTATAATCTGGAAATAGACCGCTGGGGTGGAGAGGAGACACTCAGGCTCAATATCCTGGACTTCGCACCGGGTGGCTGAGATACACAAACGGTTATCTGGTGATATATCCCACCTGATATCCTGTACTATTTTAAAGAGATTCTATAAGGTCACGTTTGCGAAGGATTGATACGGATGACTGATAAGCTAAGATATATTATACTGTTCCTGTACCTCATGATAGCGTATCAGAGGAGGCCGCAGGAGTTTTTGCTCCTAGTACACCACGGTTGAAGACCTTTTTGGGTGCTTAATTCTTCGCTTAGCTCAGAGCTTCAGCTCAGAGTGACCGCAGAGAAAGTTGTTACCGAAATAGAAGAGGTAGATAAAAGATTAATAGGGGGTGAGGCAAATAAATAGTCCGATTAAATTTGGAACTGATGGCTGGCGGGGGATTATTGCCCAGGACTTTACCTTTGACAATGTGCGCTTTTGCGCTCAGGGAGTGGCTGATTACCTCAAGCATGCAGGTCGGGAGAGCCAGGGGTTAGTCATCGGCTACGACACTCGCTTTGCCTCGGAAGATTTTGCTTCTGCTGCTGCCGAAGTAGTCGCTGGTAACGGAATAAAGGTATACATTTGTAGCAAGGCTACCCCGACGCCCGTGGTAAGCTTTGGTGTTGTAAATCAAAAGGCAGGCGGGGCTATCATCATCACCGCCAGCCATAACCCGGCCAAATGGAATGGCTTTAAATTCAGAGTTGAAAATGGCGCCAGTGCGCCGTCCGA
>CAZXWQ010000035.1:9697-13575 GCA_964644545.1 uncultured Dehalococcoidales bacterium
GCTCTCAGTCACCGTAAAGGAACAGGGGGCTGATGTAGGCTTAGCCTCTGACGGTGATGCTGACCGCATTGGGGTTATTGACGAAAATGGGGAATTTCTTACTCAGCTCCAGGTATTTGCTCTGCTCTGTCTATATCTACTGGAGATACGCGGTGAGCGGGGGCCTATAGTCAAGACAATAACCACCACCAGTATGATTGACCGACTTGGCGAAATATATGGAGTGCCGGTCTACGAAACATCGGTGGGATTTAAATACGTTGCTCCCATAATGGTTGCTGAGAAGGCTCTCATTGGCGGGGAGGAAAGCGGTGGTTACGGATTCAAAGGACACATGCCGGAACGTGATGCCATAATTGCCAGCCTCTATTTTCTTGACCTGATGGTTAAATCAGGTAAAACCCCTTCACAACTACTGGAGCACCTGTATAGCAAGGTAGGACCACACTACTACGACCGGATAGACATAGAGTTCCCCGAGGGCGAACGCCAGAGGATGATTGAACATATCAGAAGCAATTTACCTGAGAACATAGAAGGGGTTAGAGTAGTGAAGACGGACACCACCGATGGTTTCAGATTTACTCTGGCGGATACCAACTGGTTGCTCATCAGGTTCTCCGGGACTGAGCCACTGCTTCGCATCTATACCGAAAGCGGTTCTCTGGGTCGAGTACAAAAGTTGCTTGAGTTCGGTAGAACATTGGCTGGTGCTTAAGTAGATGGGCTTAATCAGTAAGATATTTCCCACCATGGTGTGCAGGTAGAGGGATAGACTGTAGAAGGCATATCTGCAAGCCGGTTCAGATACTACCAGATTTTAAAATAAAAATAAAATTTAGTGGTACTTGACAAACACTATACAATAATAGTATGCTTAATCTGGAGTAGTATGCCTCATAAGGTTTTTACCCTTATTTCATATCGTAGTGCAATCCTCAGTTTCTGCATTGTAGTTCGTCCACGTTAATGCGTGGATTTTGCGTGTCCGCTTAAGGCGTGTGTTTAGAGGTGGTATTCATGTCGTTAGGTCACACTGAAAGTAGCCTGGTTCCCGTTTACAGAAAATCTTATGCCAAATTGCCCCAGATATTGGATGTACCCAACCTGATTGAAGTTCAGCTAGACTCTTTCCGCTGGTTTCAGGAAGAGGGGCTAAGGCAGGTGCTGGAGGAGATATCTCCCATCAAGGACTTCACCGGAAACCGGCTGGTGCTCAGCTTTATTGGCTACGAGTTCCGCGAACCTCGTCACTCAGAACAAGAGTGCCGCCAGCGAGACCTGACCTATGCATCTCCTCTCTATTTCAGAGCACGATTGCTGATTAAAGCAACAGGGGAAATGCCAGAGACAGACCTATTTATTGGTGACATCCCCCAGATGACAGCCAAGGGCACATTTATTACCAGTGGCGCTGAACGGGTGGTAGTAAGCCAGTTACTTCGTTCTCCCGGTGTCTATTTTACTGTTGAGGAGGACTCTTCCAGTGGTCTTGGGTTATGCCACGCCAAGCTAATCTCTAACCGTGGTGCCTGGTTGGAGTTTGACACGAGCAACTCGGCTGTAATCTCAGCCAAGATAAACGGTAAACGAAAGATTCCTGTTACTACGCTGCTACGTGCCATTGGCTTCAGTAATGACGAGGACCTGCTAAGCATGTTCTCTCAAGAGGATGATGTGCCGGAGCGCCAATTCATCAGGTCAACTATGGAACGTGACCCTTCGGTAAGGGACCAGTCCGAGGCACTGATTGATATCTATAGAAAGCTACGCCCTGGGGACCCGCCCAACGTTGAAAACGCCAAAAAGTTAATAGACAACCAGCTCTTTAATTCTCAGCATTATGACCTGGGGGTTGTGGGGCGCTATAAGATAAATAAGCGGTTAGGGCTGGATATTCCAGAAAGCCAGCGGGCTCTAACCAAGGAAGATATTATCGAGATAATCAGGCACATTATTCTGATTAATAATGGCAATGACACTGGTGATGACATTGACCACCTGGGGAATCGGCGGACGCGCACAGTTGGTGAGCTGGTTCAAAACCAGTTTCGCATTGGTCTACTACGCATGGAACGGGTAGCCAAGGAGCGCATGAGTACCATTCCTACAGAAGCGGCTGTTCCCAGCGCTCTGGTTAACACCCGCCCGGTGGCAGCAGCTATCAGGGAGTTCTTCAGCAGCTCGCAATTATCACAGTTTATGGACCAGACTAATCCCCTGGCTGAGCTGACTCACAAGCGCCGCCTGTCGGCAATGGGACCTGGCGGTCTATCCCGTGAGCGGGCTGGCTTTGAGGCGCGCGATGTCCACTTCTCGCACTATGGTAGAATCTGCCCCATTGAGACACCGGAAGGACCCAACGTTGGCCTCATTGGTTCTCTAGCTACATATGGACGTGTTAACAAGTATGGTTTCATCGAAACACCGTACCGCAAGGTTGTCAACGAGGTGAGCAATACTTCTGAAGAGCTAATAGGCAGAACAACCAGTCAGGCGGTGCTTAATACGAAGGGCAAGCCCGTAGTAGAAGCAGGGGATACCATTACACCCCAGCTGGCGGCTAAATTACGGCGTTTATCTGCTGCAACCACAAAAGTGGTGCCCTTTGCTTCTGATGAAATCGTCTACATGCCGGCAGATGTGGAGGAGAAATATACCATTGCTCAGGCAAACGCCCGGCTAGACTCAAATAACCAGTTTAAGGATGAAAGGGTTGAAGCCAGGCTCGGCGGTCAATACGTACACGAGGTGCCTGATAGAATTAACTTTATGGATGTATCACCGAAGCAGATATTTAGTGTTGCCACATCACTAATACCCTTCCTGGAGCATGATGATGCGAATCGCGCCTTGATGGGCTCAAATATGCAGCGGCAGGCTGTACCCCTGCTTCATCCAGCAGCACCGCTGGTAGCTACTGGTATGGAAGTAGAGGCGGCACATCATAGTGGGCAGGTGCTGGTAGCCCTGAATGCTGGGGTGGTAACCTCAGTTGCTGGCTTTAAGGATGAGAAAGATCAGCTTAGACATCGCATTGTAATTACTAGAGATGACGGCGAAGAAGACATATATGAGTTATCGAAGTTTGTGCGCACCAACCAGGGAACCTGTGTAAACCAGCGACCCATTGTGAGCAATGGTGACCGGGTAGAGAGGGGGCAGGTGCTGGTCGATAGCTCCTCTACGGAACAGGGGGAGTTAGCTCTGGGACAGAATGTGCTCTGCGCCTTTATGAGCTGGGAAGGCTATAACTATGAGGACGCTATCATCATCAGCAACCGTCTGGTTGAGAAGGATACCTTTACCTCGATTCACATTGAGAAGTACGAGGCAGAAGCCCGTGATACCAAGCTGGGACCCGAAGAAATAACCAGGGATATCCCCAATGTAGGTGAGGAAAGCCTGCGAGAGCTTGATGAAGACGGGATTATTCGGATAGGTGCTAAGGTGGGTCCCGATGATATTCTAGTGGGCAAGATTACCCCGAAGGGGGAGACTGAGCTATCGGCTGAAGAAAAGCTGTTGCGGGCTATCTTCGGCGAGAAAGCCCGAGAGGTAAAAGACAGCTCTCTCCGGGTGCCACATGGCGAGTGGGGGAAGGTGGTAAATGTCAAGCTTTTCTCTGGTGATGACCTACCGGCTGGGGTCAACGAATGGGTGCAGGTCTGGGTTGCCCAGAAACGAAGGGTATCGGTGGGGGACAAGATGGCGGGGAGGCATGGGAATAAGGGTGTAGTCTCTATCATAGCCCCGGCTGAAGATATGCCTTTCCTTCCCGATGGCACACCAGTAGATATCATCCTTAATCCTATAGGCGTGCCGTCACGAATGAATATCGGGCAGGTTCTGGAAACTCACCTTGGCTGGATTGCACA
>CAZXWQ010000036.1:0-7840 GCA_964644545.1 uncultured Dehalococcoidales bacterium
CCAGAGCCTCCAGCACCTCGTAGCACTCCTGCAGGAAGCTATCCCGCAGAGAGGTATGAGTCTGCTGGCGGTCCCAGGGGCAACCGTCAGGTGCCCGCAACCTGGCTATGATTTTCAGCAGGGTAGTGAACTGGTCCAGGTTCTCTGGAATGGACAATTTGGCCTCCTCATAAACCGGCGCTAAGTTGATGGTAGTATAGCACCAACTAACTGCCTCTGTCCTCGGAGGAAGTCGGCGGCAGGCATAGCTCTCTTCCCCTGAAGTTGAATCCTCAGCACGCCGAGAACTCCCTCCCCGGTGTTCACTCCAAATGCCACGCCTTCTTTCTCCAGGGCTACTACCTGTCCTGCTTCAAGGGCGCCTGCCTCACCCAGTGGCACCGCTTCAACAATCTTGAGCTGCCTTCCCTGCCATGTGGTATAACACCCCGGCCAGGGCTGGTAGGCACGCACGTGCCGCCATATTTCCTCTGCCGACAGGTGCCAATCTATCTCACCCGCCTCCTTGGTGATGGCACCACAATAGGTAGCCTCGGCTTCGTTCTGAGGTTGGGGAGTAAGCTCACCCCCCGGCCAGCAGGTTAAAACCTCGAGGAGTAAATGGGCTCCAATCAGCGACAACCTGGCGGTAAGTGAACCGGTTGTGTCCCGTGCCGAAACAGGAATCTGTGCCCTGGCTAATACCGGACCAGTATCCATACCCCTGTCCATCAACATTACGCTTACCCCGGTAAAACTATCGCCAGCCAGAATAGCCTGCGCCACCGGTGACACGCCGCGAAACCTGGGTAGTAGAGAAGGGTGAATATTGATACAGCCGTGGACCGGAATATCCAGAACCGTCTGCGGCAGGATTTGACCAAATGCCGCCACCACAATTATATCAGGGTGCAATCCAGCCACTTGTGCCACCGACTCGGCACTCCTTAAGCGGGTCGGTTGGACTACTGGTAACCCCAGGGCTGAGGCAGCCCTCTTAACCGGAGAAGAAGCCAGAGACCTTCCCCTGCCTGCCTGTCTATCAGGCTGGGTATAGACGGCAACCACCTGATATTGATTAAGAATAAGGTGCTCCAGGGGGGTAACCGCAAACTCAGGAGAACCCATAAAAACAACTCGCAATTGAGACCTCCAACCCCCGAATTTTATCATTAAAATATTTTTACAACAACCATCTTCTTAAGACATGACAGCAAAGAATTTAGTAGAAAATGTAAGTATAATAGAGTTTGCAAGGCAACACAGGAGCCTAGAACAGCCGATAATCAGAAGCACCAAACTTGACTACTGTCACATCTTACGTATAATAATAAGGGATAAATGCTGACAGCATGGAGGATAGAGGCGATATATTTGACTATTGGCATTTTTATCATTTTATATCTACGGGGGAGATAACAGGCAAAAAAGTAAGTTTGAAAGACCTTGCAAGAGAGAACGGTAGAGATAACAAACGTCACTAATGCCCAGCAGCCAGTGCCAAAAGCCTTGCCAGCGAAGATGTCTCGTATTATCCTAGTCTTTGTTGCCATCCACATCCAGTTTTCTTCAGGGAGCCGATACTCTCCCCATGCGGTTTGCGATAAGCTTGGGGCTTTAATATATATAATTTTGTGATTAACCAAAAAGGGAAAGCGATTTAATGGGAGATAGGTCGGCACAACAGGTCTGGGAGACCGCCCTAGGTGCGCTACAAATAGAAATTAGCAAGCCAAACTACCAGACTTGGCTGGGGAAGACCACTGGTTTAAGCTACCAAGGTAATCAGTTTGTTGTTGGTGTACCTAACGCCTTTGTTGCCGAATATTTAGAAAAGAACCAGTGCTCGTTAATTTCCAAGGTGCTTACCGGACTCCTCCAGGACGATGTAGAAGTACAGTTCCAGGTGGGTACCGGAGAGGAAAAGCCTTCTGCTCGCCAAGACATCCTGCCGCTGTTTAACCCCAGGTACACATTCGACTCGTTCATCGTAGGTAGCTGCAACGAGCTATCCCATGCAGCAGCCTTGAAGGTGGCTGAGAACCCTGGTCAGAACTATAACCCGCTTTTTATCCACGGGGATGCCGGTTTAGGCAAGACCCACCTGTTACAAGCCATCGGTCATACGGCTGTCGATAAGGGCCTTAAGGTGCTCTACGTTAGCGCTGAGCAGTTTACTAACGAACTCGTTGGCTCAATCCGTGAAGGTAAGATGGAGACATTCCGCAAGAAATACCGAAGTACCGATATGCTGCTAGTGGATGATGTCCAGTTCTTTAGTGGCAAGAAGCAAACAAATGAGAACTTTTTTCACACCTTCAATGTTCTGCACGATGCTAATCGGCAAATTGCAATTACAAGTGACCGCCCGCCAACATTGATACCACAATTACCGGAACGATTAAGCTCGCGTTTCGAGTGGGGACTGGTGACCGACCTTAAACCACCCGACTTCAAGACGCGCCTCGATATACTACGAGCTAAGGCAAAGCAGGACGGTATGGATGTTAGTTCTGACGTCCTTGAACTTATTGCTCTCCAGATTAAGCAAAACATAAGGGCTCTGGAAGGTTCCCTGAACCGGGTCATTGCCTATGCCAGGTTACTCAAAACCTTGCTCACCCCCGAGATGGCCGCGCGGGCGCTTGAGGACATAGCCAGTAAGGAACCAAAGCCTGCCCCGGTTACACCAAGCCTCATTATAGAGGTGGTTGCCAGCATTTTTAATCTTACCCTTTCCGATCTTAAAGGGAGAAAAAGGGATGAAACAACTGTTCTCGCCCGCCAGATGTCGATGTATCTTATCCGACAGGATACCGATTGTTCACTGGCGCAGATAGGAAAAGAGCTGGGAGGAAGAAGCCCGGCAACCATTAGCTACGCTTATGAAAAGATTGCCAGAGGTATCAGTAACGAACCCCGATTGAGACGCCAGGTATTCAACATCCAACAAAATATTCACTCTACCCCAAGAACCGAAATCTGATAACCAGGTTAACTATTAAGATAACCGCCCCTCTTTTTTGAATAATTAACCAGGTTGTTAAATAACCTTCATTAAGCCAGACTGATAATTAACCACCAAGTCTATTCGATTAACCATATTTAATCTTCCCCCAATTCCTGCTAGTATTAATAATAATAATAAACAAATACCTATTATAGGTATAAATATACTTCCTGTTATTTACTATTAGATAAGGGAACCAATGTTTGATACGGTTGAAATATATGTGAGGGGAGGTACCGGGGGAAGCGGAGCAATAAGCTTCAGGCGGGAGAAATATGTTCCCTTTGGTGGTCCTGACGGGGGGGATGGTGGTAGAGGTGGAGATGTAGTGGTGGAGGCGGAACCCAGTGTTACCGACCTGCGCCTGTTCAGACGTAAGAGGCGCTACAAAGCAGAAGATGGTGGCGGTGGGAGGGGAAAAAAGAAGCACGGTAAGAATGGGGAGACGCTGATACTGGGGGTACCAGTGGGGACTATTGTGTACGAAGAGGATGTTATTGGAGGAAATACGTTCGTTGCTGATATGGATAAGCCTGGCGAGAGGGTGGTGGTAGCCAGGGGAGGTAAGGGGGGACAGGGAAATACTCATTTTGTTTCATCAACAAACCAGGTTCCAAGGATTGCACAATCGGGAGAGATCGGCGAAGAGAAATGTATAAGTCTGGAGATGAGGCTTATTGCCGATGTCGGAGTTATCGGTTATCCGAATGTAGGTAAGTCCACGTTGCTGACGGCAGCATCGGCAGCCAGGCCAAAGATAGCCAGTTATCCGTTTACTACTCGTGAGCCTGTGCTGGGTGTAGTTGAGGTTGGGCGGGAGATTGCGGTCCTGGCTGAGATACCGGGGCTGGTAGATGGCGCCCATCTAGGTCGGGGGCTGGGGCATGATTTCCTGCGTCATATCGGGCGAACAAAAATCATCATTCACCTGATTGACGGCAGCTCGAAGTCACCGGTGGAAGATATGGTCAAGGTAAATACAGAGCTCGGGTTGTACGATTCAGCTTTAGCCGGTAAACAGCAGATTGTGGCAGTAAACAAGATTGACCTGCCGCAGGTGCAGGCTCGATTAGAAGAGATAAGGGATGCGTTTCAAAGTACTGGCACCAGTCCACTTTTCATTTCAGCGGCAACTGGAGAGGGAGTTACCCAGCTTATGATTGAGACTGTTAATATGCTGGGTAAGGTTGGAGAAACCGACAGGAAGGTTCCGCGGAAGGTCTTTAAGCCTCAGCCCAGGGACGAGGGTGTGAAAGTACACAAGGAGGAAGATACGTTTGTCGTGGTAGCACCTGCGCTGGAGCGTATTGTTGCCAGGGTAGATATGAGCAGTGCGCAGGTACGCGGGCAGCTTGACAGGCAATTGACCAGGCTGGGGGTAAGGAGGGCTCTGGATAAGGCCGGGGTTAAGCCGGGCGACAGGGTCCGCTGCGGGGACCTGGAATGGGAGTGGTAACAGGATGAATCTGGGTGTACTCGGTGGGACCTTTGACCCAATACACAACGGGCATCTGGCTATGGCCGATGAGGTAAGGAGTCGGTTGAACCTGTCGCAGGTGCTGTTTGTGCCGGCGGGACAGCCGTGGTTGAAGGCGGGGAGTCAGATTACGGCTGCCGAACATCGTCTAAAAATGGTGCGCCTTGCCATTGCCGATAGACCTTACTGCAGTGTATCAACCATGGAGGTTGAGCGGACAGGTGCCTCTTACACACTGGACACGCTGGCTGAATTGTGGAGTCGCCTGGGTGCCGGGGACGAGCTATTTTTTTTAATGGGCTGGGGCAGTCTTAGCGAGCTTCCCCGGTGGAAGGAACCGGAGCGGATAATCAAGTTATGCAGGCTGGTGGCGGTGCCGAGACCGGGCTATCCGCGTCCTGACCTTGAGTTGCTGGAAAAGAGTATCCCGGGAATAACTGAGCGGGTAATAATTCTGGAGGAGCCGCAGGTAGATATAAGCGCCTCCGATATAAGGGAGCGCGTTGCGAAGGGTCTGTCTATCAGCGGGCTGGTGCCGGAGGTGGTGGAGGGGTATATCAGGGAGGAGGGATTATATAAAACCCGTTCTTAAATATCCAAGTTTCTGACGTTTTTGGCGTGGGACTGAATCCAGGCTTTGCGGGGCGGGACTTCTTCTCCCATAAGGGTGTGGAATATATGGTCTGCCCCGGCAGGGTCATCAACGTTAACTTCGAGCAGGGTGCGGGTATCCGGGTTCATGGTGGTATCCCACAGTTGCTCGGTGTTCATCTCACCCAGGCCCTTGTAGCGCTGGATTTCTATCTTTTTAGCGCCCTTTAGACTGCGGAGGGCCTCTTCTTTTTCCTGCTCGGAGTAAATCCATTGCTGTAGCTTGGTGCTCTTAATGCGATAGAGGGGTGGCTGGGCAATGAAGAGGTGGCCATTGTTGATAAGCTCCGCCATGTGGCGGAAGAAGAAGGTGAGCAGGAGAGTGCGGATATGAGAGCCGTCAACATCAGCGTCAGTCATCAGGATGACCTTGTGGTAACGGAGCCTGGACAGGTCAAAGTCATCATCGATACCGGCACCGAGAGCAGTAATGATAGCGCGAATCTCGACGACAGATAGCATCTTGTCCGGGGCTGCCTTTTCCACGTTGAGGAGTTTACCTCTAAGGGGCAATACAGCCTGGAAGCGGCGCTCCCTTCCCTGCTTGGCAGAGCCGCCGGCTGAGTCCCCCTCCACCAGGTATATTTCACAGAGAGAGGGCTCTTTTTCGGCGCAATCGGCCAGTTTTCCGGGCAGGGTGCCGGTATCCAGGCCGCTCTTTTTAACAATCAGGTCGCGGGCTTTTCGGGCGGCTTCCCTGGCTTTGGCGGAGAGAAGGCACTTATCCACGATTCTCTTAACATCGTCGGGGTGCTCCTCGAAGTAGAGTGTTAAGCCCTCGCCAAGCACGCTTTCTACCGTGCCCTTGACCTCCGGGTTACCCAGCTTGGCTTTGGTCTGTCCCTCAAACTGCGGTTCAGTAATCTTAACACTAATAACGGCGGTAAGCCCTTCGCGGACGTCGTCACCTGCCAGATTGGGGTCGTCCTCTTTCAGGAACTTGTTCTTGCGGGCATAATCATTGAGGGCACGGGTAAGCGCCGAGCGGAAGCCAGTAAGGTGGGTGCCGCCATCAATGGTGTTTACGCAGTTGGCAAAGCTGTGGGTGGACTCAGAAAAACCGTCGTTGTACTGGATGGCTGCCTCAACGATGGTACCATTTTGCGTCTTGGAGATATAGATTGGCTGGCGGTGACGGACTGCCCGACCTCGATTAAGGTGGCGTACGAAGCTGGTGATGCCGCCCTCAAAGTAGAAGGTCAGTTCGCGGTCTTTCCTCTCATCTATAATGGTTATCTCCAGTCCCTTATTAAGGTAGGCCATCTCACGTATGCGCTCGCTAAGGGTGTCAAAATCATACCTGGACTGGCCGAATATCTCCTCGTCGGCGAGGAAGGTGATAATGGTGCCGGTGCCGTTGGCTTTGCCGATATCGGTTACCTTGCCTTGAGGAATGCCCTGCTGGTATTCCTGGTAGTAGACCTTATCATCACGGTGGACGCTGACGTTAAGCCAGGCGGAGAGGGCATTTACAACGGAAGCACCGACACCGTGCAACCCGCCTGATACCTGGTAGGTCTTGCCGCCGAATTTTGCCCCGGCGTGGAGTGTAGTCATTACTGTCTCCAGGGCGGATACATTGGTGGAGGGGTGAATGTCTATCGGGATACCGCGGCCGTCGTCTTCAACGGTGACAGCACCGTCCTGTTGAATGTTGACCTTTATCCGGGTGCAGCAGCCAGCCATAGCTTCGTCGATGCTATTGTAGACAATCTCATAGACGAGGTGGTGCAGGCCGCGCTGGTCAGTGCTGCCAATGTACATGCCAGGGCGGCGGCGTATGGCTTCCCGCCCGCCGAGTACCTGGATATCTTCGGCACTATATTCATTATTTATTGTTTTGGACGGAGATTTGGCTTTTTTAGGCATAATCAGGCTTTACTCCTCTGTGGTAAACAGGAATAGAAGATAGACGGCTGGAAACAGTGAATGGATAGGGTAAGGAAGAAAAACTTGCTATGCAGAGTTATCAAAAAAAATGTAGCATGCATTAATAAATTATAGCACAAATCAGGTGTGAGGGGAAGGGTTTTTGGGGGCTAATTTTACTTTAGTTCCTCTGGCAACAGAGCGGCAGGGATGGTCTTTTGCTGGGAGGTGGTCATGTCACGGAGGATTACGGTGTTTGTTTTTACTTCTTCATCGCCGATAATCACGGCTCTGGGGACATTGAGGGTGTTTGCCTGCCGAAGCTGGGCTTTGAGGCTCTTGCTGCCGATAGCTTCTATTACCCCGATGCCATTCCGCCGCAGTGTGGCGGCTACCTTTATCGCTTCTTCCCGGGCTTTATCACCAATGGAGGCGATGAAGACCCGGGGACCAGGCAGAGGAGGGACGGGTACATTCTCTTTCTTGAGATTAAGAATTATCCGCTCTATACCCATGGCGAAGCCGAGAGCCGGGGTAGGCTTGCCGCCCAGCTCTTCAATCAGGTCGTCGTAACGTCCACCGCCACAGAGGGTGCTCTGGGCTTTTTCTTCTTCGGGCTGTATCTCAAAAACCGTCCTGGTGTAATAGTCAAAGCCCCGGACCAGGCGGTGGTTTACCTGAAAGGGTATTTCAAGCAGATGCAGGTGGCTCTGTAGCGCTTCGAAGTGAGACTTGCACTCCGGGCACAGGTAGTCGACGCTTCTGGGGGCGGAGCCGGCTACGTGCTGACATGATGATTTCTTGCAGTCGAGGAGGCGGAGGGGGTTTTTCTTGAGCCTGGTCTTGCAGTCCGA
>CAZXWQ010000036.1:7940-10675 GCA_964644545.1 uncultured Dehalococcoidales bacterium
TGTAGGCTGCCTTCTGCTCTACGTAGCGCCAGTATGCCTGCTCCTGTGGTAGAATGTCCGAGGTTCCCCGGGGTGCGCGATACAAGCTGTCTCCTTTTCGCTCTGGTTGCTCTCACCCAGAATACATTATTGACGCCGGGGTTGTAAAGAGAAATTGTTCGGAAACCTATCCCCCCTCTAAAATTTCTCCCCATTTCACTTCGTAGTCATGATGCCCTCCTTCAAACCAAACTTATTGCCGATAAGTGAGTGGAGGTAATAAAGGAGAGTAAAAGAGAGGCTCCGCCTCTCTTACGTAATTATTCCCCCTCTCCTTTGAAGGAGAGGGGGATACAGGGGGTGAGGTAGATAAAGCCTCTTTAAACTTTGCACGAGGCAGCTATGTTAGGCTATACTAAATATGCAGTCTTGGTATGACGGGGTGACAGGTGGATTTAAGTGAACTTCTGGAGAAGGCTCGGGAGTATCTTCCACTGAAGAAGATGACCCTGGTAGAAGATGCCTATAAGTTTGCGTTAGAGGCGCACGAGGGGCAGGTGCGTAAGACGGGTGACCCCTATATAGAGCACCCGCTGCAGACTGCATTGATACTGGCTGCACTTCAGCTTGATGCCAGTGCTCTGGCGGCTGCCTTGCTGCATGACGTACCTGAGAACTGCGGCATACCTGTCAGCGAGATTGAAGCCCGGTTTGGCCCAGAGGTAGCCAAGCTTGTTGATGCCACTACCAAGCTGGGCAGGCTATCGTGGCAGGCGACGGAGGAGGCGGAGCTTCGAGGAGGCGCTGTCACTACGGAAGAGCAGGCAGAGAACCTGCGAAAAATGCTGGTAGCGATGGCTGAGGACTTGCGAGTGGTGTTTATCAAGCTGGCGGATAGATTACATAATATGCGTACCCTGTACGCACTATCTGTAGAGAAACAGCGTAACATTGCCCGGGAGACCCTGGAGATATATGCCCCCCTGGCGCATCGCCTGGGGATATGGGAGCTGAAGTGGCAGCTGGAGGATTTGTCGTTTCGCTATATAGAGCCGGAAAAGTATCACCAGATAGCTAATCTGATTGCCGATAAACGTGCTCACCGGGAGAGCTTCATAGACCAGGTGACCGAGGTTCTGAAGCGAGAGTTTGACAAGGTGGGACTGAAGGCAGAGGTGTTCGGCAGACCGAAGCATATCTACAGCATCTACCTGAAGATTGAGAGGTATTCTACCCTGGGTAAAGACTTCGATGACATACATGACCTTCTCGCCCTACGGGTCCTGGTTGATACCATGCCTGATTGTTATAATGCGCTGGGTATTGTTCACAGTTTGTGGCATCCTTTATCGGAGCAGTTTAATGATTTTATCGCCACACCGAAGATGAACGGGTATCAGTCTTTGCATACTACTGTGATGTGTCAGGGCACAACGCCTCTGGAGGTACAGATTCGCACCCGTGAAATGCATCGTATTGCTGAATATGGGGTAGCGGTACACTGGCGTTATAAGGAGGGGGAAACGAAGGACATGGGCTTTGAGGAGGGGATTAGCTGGCTGCGTCAGCTAATAGAATGGCACCGGGAGCTGAGCGGGGCTGAAGAGTTTCTGGAATCAGTGAGGACAGATGTATTCAGCGACCAGGTTTTCGTTTATACCCCCAAGGGTGAGATAAAGGACCTGCCCAAGGGCTCAACTCCTCTGGATTTTGCCTACCGGATTCATACTGATATAGGACATCGCTGTATAGGCGCAAAGGTGAACGGACGGCTGGTGTCGCTTAATTATCAGCTCAATAATGGTGATGTTGTACAGATTCTCTCAAGCAAAGGGGACAGGGGACCGAGCCGGGACTGGCTGAATTCTAACCTGGGCTATGTGAAGACATCTGATGCAAGGACAAAGATACGGCAGTGGTTTAAGAGGCAGGAACGGACGGAAAATGAGGAATGCGGTCGGGAGCTACTGGAGAAATTGATGAGGCATCTGGGTATAAAATTCAGTGAGCGGTTGAAACTAGCCGAGCTTTTCAGATATGATACTATCGATGAGTTTCACGCTGCTATTGGTTATGGGGGTGTTACTACTCATCAAATTGCCTCCAGGTTAGCCGCCCAGCAGCAACCGCCAAAGACGGCAGAAGAAGTTGCCCCACCGAAGCAACCGGTATCGTCGGTAAAGGTGGTGGGGGTGGAGGATATGCTTACTCAACTGGCTCAGTGCTGCAACCCCGTGCCTGGTGATAAGATTATTGGCTATATTACTCGAAGCCGGGGTGTGACAATACACCGCGAGGATTGCCTCAACGTGGTTAACGAAGATGAGAAGGAGAGGTTGATATCAGTGGAGTGGGGGCAGGCTGATTTGCTATATCCAGTTAGTATTCAGGTTGAAGCCTGGGATAGGGTAGGCTTGATGCGTGATATTAGTAGCATGTTGGCTGAGGAAAAGGTTAACATTGCTGGCGTGAACCTGGTCAACAATGATGACCATACGATATCTCTACATTTTATTTTAGAGACGAAGGACGTGGCGCAGTTAAGTCGGCTGCTGGCCAAGATTGAGGGAATTCGGGGGGTGAATAATGTTAACCGGGTAGGGGAAAAGGGCACGGTGAAAGCGAGCCGCCGTACTTAATTCAGTACTTACGGAGGAGTAGTTTCGGAGGGATTTGTCCCCGGAGGCAAGTTAACTCCCTCACCGAAGGGGATTGTTTAGTAGAAGGAACCAGGAGGAAGAGATTGCCAGTTACCA
>CAZXWQ010000036.1:10775-13517 GCA_964644545.1 uncultured Dehalococcoidales bacterium
ACCGAAGGGGATTGTTTAGTAGAAGGAACCAGGAGGAAGAGATTGCCAGTTACCAAGTCAGCCAAGAAGCAGGTGCGGGTAAACGAGCGACGCCGTCTGCGTAACAAGTCTATCCGCAGCATGTGCAAGACCAATGTTACTAAAGCAGAGAGGCTCATTTTCTCAGGTGAGCTTGAGGCGGCGCGGGAAGCGGTGGTGATTGCTGTCAGTTCCCTGGATAAGGCGGTGGAGAAGGGGGTTATCCACCCCAATAATGCCGCCCGACGCAAATCGCGGTTGCTGAAGAGGCTAAATGAGGCTGAGACCGGCCCGGGAAGTGAGTAAGACGTAGTCCTGGCCGGGGTCATGACAGCGAATCCTGTTCAGGTTTGAGGTAACCGAAAACTTGTCAGGCGGTATTAAAGGGGTTTATACTCTGGAACCGGGGGCTCCTCACTGGCGTATACATTAGCATTGGATATTAGAGTTTGACTTTTTATTGTAGATAAGTATAAATTATCCGTAGCCTGGACGAGTATTAAGGGAACCGACAACTGAAGAGGGAGTGATGCTTCTATCCCAGTTTAAGAATGTAGGGCGTGACCTATTTACCAGGGGTATTATCTCTTCACATACCGGGAACCTGAGTATAAGATTGAGAAACCGGTTGATTATCACCCGTCGTGGCTGCATGCTTGGTGCACTGGAAGAGCATGACTTGATAGAGACCGGGATAAATAAGAATGACCGATTTACACCGCTGGCGTCGACAGATTTAGCTATTCACCGTGCTATTTACCATATGACGCCGACGGGGGCTGTTATTCATGCCCACCCGCCTCATGCTATCGCTTTATCACTGACTGAAGCCGAGATTGTGCCCAATTGTTCTGAGGGTCTAGATACCGTGGGCCGGGTACCGATTCTTGGTTGTGGCATGGAGGTAAAATCCGGGGGGATGGCTGAGGTAATTGCAGAAGCGCTACTGGAACACAGGGTGGTTATGGTTCGCGGTCACGGTAGCTTCGCTATTGGTTCGCTCATGGAGGATGCCTTTAAGTGTACAACGGCGCTGGAGGAAAACAGCCAGGTCATTTGCCTGTTGAAGACGCTGAAGGTAAGTTCCGCCGGGGAGTAGCTTACGTTTCTTTTTCCCTGGTTTTATTCCGCCGCAGGAGTTCCGCAAGAAAGTTTTCTTTGCTGCCAGCCTCGGCAAAGGAGGCTCTGGCTGTGGGGAGGAAGTGGAGTGCCATCATTACAATTAGAGCAACGCAGAAGATAACTTGTTGCCACGATTTTTCTATCAACCAGGTAGATATAGGTACCGAAAGCAGGCTGATATTCGTTGACAGGACGGGATTGCGGGTAAAAAGTATAAGTAGAAGTATTATGCCTATGACAATCAGCAATTCTTTGGGCAGTAGAATGGATAGAACGCCCAGGGTAGTAGCCAGTCCGTTTCCCCCGGTGAATCTCAGGAAGATAGACCATATATGGCCGGCAACTACCGCCAGGCCAGCCGCCAGCGCAAAGTTAGGATGTACATCGAGCAACCAGAGGGCGATAGCTACCGCGGCTGCCCCTTTACCGATATCAAAGATTGCCACAGCAGCACCGGCGGCTTTCCCAACCTCAAAGAATGTATTTCTAGCGCCGACATTACCGCCACCCACCTGGCGAATGTCCTTACCGGTGACTATGCGGCTGGCGATATAGGCTGATGGTATTGAGCCAAGCAGGTAAGCTATAATTATAGTAATAATACCGGTAACAACGTCATTGGCTATCATTAAAGTCTCCGACGCGGTTTCTACTTCTTGAAGACCGGGGTGCACCAGCTGGCATATTTTGGGTTGTTATGCAGAATTACTTCGCTGTAAAGCTGCTGCAACTTCCGGGTAACTTCGCCAATTTGGCCGCCGCCTATCTTGCGGCGGTCTATTTCAGCTACCGGGGTTATGTGGGCGGCGGTACCAGTTAGGAAGCACTCATCGGCAGTGTAAAGCTCAATACGGTCGATGTGCCTTTGTATTGTTTCGATGCCGAGCTCATTTTGAGCCAGATTTATAGCGGTATCACGGGTGATACCTATTAGAATGCCATCAGAGCCAGGGGGCGTAATCAGCTTGCCATCAATTACCAGAAAGATATTCTCGCCGCTCCCTTCAGCAACATAGCCATCGGGGGTAAGCATAACGGCTTCATCGAAGCCGTTCTCAACAGCTTCAGTTTTAGCCAGGGCATTGGTCACATAAAGCCCGGTAAGTTTAGCCCGTGGCACCTCGTTGGGGAAGCGCCACGAAGAGATACAGCACCTTGCCCTATCGGTATCCAGATAGGGTCCCCAGGGGAAAGCAAAGGCAAGGAAATCACATTCCAGGTCGTGGAGGCGAACACCTAGAGACTCGGTGCTCTTATAGGCAAGGGGGCGGACATATATATCTTCCTCAAAGCCACACTTTGCTGCCAGCTCAACTGTTAACTGGCATAGCTCTTCCAAGGAGTAGGGCAGGTCAATATTTACCACCCGGCAGCCATTAAACATTCGCTCATAGTGCTCTTTCATACGGAAGAGGTAGAGTTGCTTTTGCTGGCTATTCCAGTTGCCCCTGATACCCTCGAAAACGCCGGTGCCATAGTGAAGGAAGTTGGTCATGACGCCTATCCTGGCTTCCTCCAGAGGGACAAACTGGTTGTGAAAATAGGCATATGACGGCATTTCTGATAATCTCCTCTCATATCCCAGATGGGCTTTATTATAGC
>CAZXWQ010000037.1:0-4256 GCA_964644545.1 uncultured Dehalococcoidales bacterium
GTAAAATAATTTGGCATTTACGATAAGCCTATTGAGAATTGGGTAAAGAGGCGGTTAAGATTTGGAGGATATGGGAGGTTGACGCGCTGTACGTCATCTGCAAGAAGGGAACATTTCGGTTCAGAAAATAATGAATACCTTGGGCTCAAAAGTACCGCTCTCTGACGGTGCTATTATGGCTCGCTCTTGCCAACAAAACATCGGTCTGTTCATTGGGAAAGTGCTGTATCCTTAAAGGATTATTCTGGTGCGACACACATGAATAAAACTGCGAGTACGATAACAGTACCTTCAACTATTTCAATTTACTGAATTTGTCCCAGCATAGATTGAAGAGTGAAGATATCCCCGCCATTTCTAAGGTAATTTATGGCTGCAGTATGGCGGAAGGTATGAGGCCCCCGCTTGGCATCTTTTATCTCAGCCCATGTACATAGCCGCCGTATCAATACCTTAATACCGAGCTGGGTAATGGGCTTCCTCTCCTCAGTCACCCACAGGCAATCATAGGGGTCGGTTCTAATTGACAGGTATTTAAAAATAGCCCTCGTAGTAGTCTTTCCCATACTCACGTGCCGTTCTTTTGCACCCTTGCCGAATATTCGTATTTTCCCGCTATCAATATCAATGTCCTCCAGTTTGATTGCCGCCATTTCCCCCAGCCTTACACCGGTATCAAGGAACATCAACACTATAGCGCGGTTGCGAATATCAACGAACCGCTTACCTGATGTTACCAGTAAAAGATTAGCGATATCCTGCGGTGAGAATGGCTTGATAACCAGGTTGGGTAGCTTGGGGGGTTTGATATTACTCATGGGGCTTTTGGGGATATAGTCCTCAGATACCAGCCACTTAAAGAAGGCCCGCAGATTACGATAGTAGATGTGAATAGTGAAAGGGCTAAGCCCTGTCAATGAATACAGGAATAGGCGAATATCCTCGGGAGATGGGTCGCTAGAATCAATAGAATTGATAAAGCGGAACAATACGGCAGTATAGGTTTCAGTTGTTCTCTCGGACAGCCCCTCCACCTGGCGGGCCATAATGAAGTTGGTGGCCATCCTGGTTAGGGGATTTTGTGAAGGCAGGGAGTCAAAGATAGGCACAGTTCCAGTGTGAACCTTTGTTAAAGGCAGGGAGTCAATATTCATTTTTATTGGCTACCAACTGGCCTATTTAGCTTCGAAAAGCGGGAGACGGGACTCGAACCCGCGACAACCTGCTTGGAAGGCAGGGACTCTGCCAACTGAGTTACTCCCGCATACGTATTTACACGTGAATTTTACGCCAAACTAAATGCAAAAGCAAACTGTAGACTCCCTACTTTTGGAATCTCTCGTTTCCACAACAAGCCTTGAATCTCTAGCAAAAGGAATAAGCAGGTCTTTGGAATCAACACCTCGCCATGATTAACTGGACCCTCTCGTGCTTGAACACAAGGTTAAAAAAAGAGGACATTATACCTTAACATTGTTATTGGAGTACATTAATATAACTAATATAAATAGCTATCAATTGAAACTGAGACAGGCTTAAGATATTTTATATTGATTGAATGTTATGCTTTGACATATTGATAGTAATGCTTTATGATATTTGTAGTATAGTGCCGCCATTTTTGGGGCATGATTCTTTAATATTCACGATGAGTGAGGTAAATACATATTTAACTGGCAGATAAGACGAATTAAAATATTGAGAAAGGGGACGCTATATGGAACTAAGCCGAAGAGATTTCTTGAAAGCCTCTGGGGCTGGGGTTGGTGGTATCTTCCTCCTTGGGGCACTTAATCCTGATGTAGCCTTAGCCGGAGCACCCAAGAAACTGCCACTGAAACGGAAGATTGGCGAGAAGACTACTATCTGCTGTTACTGTGCTGTGGGCTGTGGAGCCATTGTAACGACATATGAAGATGGCACCATCAAAATAGAGGGGGACCCCGACCATCCCATAAATGAAGGCACTCTCTGCAGCAAAGGTCCGGCTATGGCTCAGGTCCACGAAGTGGATGGTAAACCCAATCCATATCGACTCACCAAACCTCTCTATAGAGCTCCGAATGGAACCAAATGGGAAGAGAAGTCATGGGATTGGGTGATAAGCACAATAGCAGCCAGAGTTAAGGCCACACGCAACACGAATTGGAATGCCGGGGCAGGACGTACTGATGCTATTGCGTCTCTCGGTGGCGGAGAACTGGATAACGAAGAGTGTTATCTGCTATCCAAGATGGACCGCGCCCTTGGAGTAGTCTATTTGGAGCACTGCGCCCGCATATGACATTCCGCCACTGTCGCCAGTTTGGCGGAATCATTCGGTCGCGGGGCCATGACCAATCACTGGATTGACATCCGAAACGCTGACTGCATTATGATTATCGGCTCTAATGCAGCTGAGAATCATCCCATCTCCTTCAAATGGGTGGCCAAGGCGATGGAAAGAGGGGCGAAGCTCATAAACGTTGACCCGCGTTTCACCCGCACTTCTTCCAAGGCTGACATCTATGCACCGTTGAGGTCGGGCTGTGATATCGCTTTCATCGGTGGAATGCTAAACTACATCCTCAATGACATGGAGAGGAATCCGGGTAATTACAATATGGAGTACGTAACACAATATACCAACGCTGCTTTCATTGTTAATCCCGGGTTTGAGTTCTATGACGGACTGTTTGGTGAAGTGAAGGATGGCAAGTATACCGCGGCGGCTAAGAATACGTGGAAGTATGCCGACACCAAGACTCCAGCCACGGACTCGACTTTGAAAGACCCGATGTGCGTCTTCCAGCTGTTGAAGAAGCACTTCTCCCGCTACGATGTAGATACGGTCTGCAATATTACCGGTACGCCAAAGGATGTTTACCTTGAGGTCTGCAGGACCTATGCGGCAACAGGACGAAAGGGCAAGGCAGGCACCATCATGTATGCCATGGGAACCACCCAGCATACATACGGTACTCAGAATATCAGAAGCTATGCCATACTCCAGCTCTTGTTGGCCAATATGGGTGTTGCCGGCGGCGGCATCAATGCCCTGCGCGGTACCTCCAATGTGCAGGGGTCAACAGATATGTGCTTACTATCTCACATCCTGCCCGGGTATCTCAATGTGCCAATGGAAGGCGATACTGACCTCGGTACCTATATAAAGCGAACCGGGAAACATCCTGATGCCACTATAACAGCTCGAGGTCTGGTTGGTGATAAGAGCTCCAACTGGTGGGGCAATTCCAGTAAGTATGTGGTGAGCCTGCTTAAGGCATGGTATGGAGATGCAGCTAACAAGGACAATGACTTTTGCTTTCATTATCTGCCCAAGTGTGACCCCAGTGTAAACTATACGCACATTGGGATGTTTGAGGCAATGGGCGAAGGTAAGATTAAAGGTCTCTGGTGCTGGGGACAAAACCCGGCGGTAGGCGGCCCCAATTCTAATGGCGAGCGTGAAGCCCTGGGCAACCTCGACTGGCTCGTCTCTGCCGATATATGGGTGAACGAGACTGCTGAGTTCTGGCGCAGACCCGATGCCAACCCAACCAGTATTAAAACCGAAGTCTTCGTTCTGCCTGCAGCCTGTTCCTATGAGAAAGAAGGGAGCATAAGTAATAGTGGCCGCTGGGCACAGTGGCGCTACAAGGCAGTGGAGCCGCTGGGAGAGGCTATGGCTGACCTTGAAATTATGAACCTCATTATGATGAAGCTCAAAGAGCTTTATCAGGCAGATAGCGCGGCACCAGGACGTAGGGCCATCACCGACCTGGAATGGAACTATGGACATATCAGTGCCGATAAAGTAGCCAGAGAGGTCAACGGCTACGACCTGACCACTGGCAAGCTGGTAGTTAGCTTCGGTAAGTTGAAGGATGATGGTACCACTACATCTGGCAACTGGCTATACTGCAACCAGTACACCGAAGAAGATGGAAACAAATGTGCCAGACGAAACCCGGTAGATGCACATCCCCAAAAAATTGGGCTATATTCAAACTGGTCGTGGTGCTGGCCGCTCAACCGCCGCATCATCTATAACCGGGCATCAGTGAACCTTAATGGGGTGCCCTGGGATGGTGAACATCCGGTCATCTTACGGTCTAACAGCAATTGGCTTGGTGATGTACCCGATGGAGGCTGGCCGCCTATAAACCAGGCTAAGCAAGGGGAAAAGTACCTGCCCTTCATCATGAAGCCAGAAGGAGTAGCACGCCTCTGGGGTTTCGGCCGTGTGGAGGGTCCGGTACCGGAGGTCTATGAGC
>CAZXWQ010000037.1:4356-13455 GCA_964644545.1 uncultured Dehalococcoidales bacterium
GCACGCCTCTGGGGTTTCGGCCGTGTGGAGGGTCCGGTACCGGAGGTCTATGAGCCCTGGGAGAGCCCATTGGATAGAAACCTGATGTCTGGTACCAAGAATAATCCCTGTGCCTTCATTGGGAAATACAGAAATGAGCGAAGCACACCAGATAAATACCCATATGTAGGTACTACCTATCGCTGTACCGAGCACTGGCAGACTGGTATTATGACCAGAAACCTTCCCTGGCTGGTTGAGCTCATGCCGGAGATGTATATAGAGATGGACGAAGAGCTGGCTGCGGAGAAGGGTATCATAGCTGGTGATAAGGTTATAGTGGAGAATGCACGCGGAGAGGTTGAGGCAGTGGCAGTAGTTACCAAGCGCTTCCAGCCGATGAAAGTAGGTGGGAAGACTATCCACCACATAGGTGTACTCAATCACTGGGGATACAGCGGGATGTCTACAGGCGATAGCGGTAATATCCTTACCCCCCATGTTGGCGATGCCAACACGACAATCCCTGAGTATAAGACTTTCCTGTGCGATGTAAGGAGGGCTTAGAATGGAGAAAGCGATACTGTACGATGCTACTAAGTGCACGGCCTGTAGAGCATGTCAGGTGGCCTGTAAACAGTGGAATGAATTGCCAGCAGAAGAGACCACTAATCGCGGCACTTATGAAAATCCGCCTGACCTTTCCTACAAAACCTGGGTAAAAATCAAATTCGGCGAGGTATACCGGGGACGGCAGTTTAGCTGGCTGTTTGCCCGACGTGCCTGCATGCACTGTACGGATGCCGGCTGTGTCAGGGTTTGCCCCAGCGGTGCCCTCTACCACCACGAATATGGCTTTGTCACCTACAACAAGGATATATGCACTGGCTGTGGATATTGTATAGAGGCCTGTCCCTTTGATGTGCCCCGGAGCAGGCGAAATGTGGTCACCGGCATCGCCAAAATGGATAAGTGTACCTTCTGTACAACCCCTGGCCTGGACCGTATCGATGAAGGTTGGGAACCAGCCTGCGTTAAGACCTGCCCAACCGGTGCCCTAATTTACGGAGACCGCAACGATTTGTTAGCCACGGGGAAGAGGCGGGTGCAGGCTCTCAAAGCCGAGGGATACGGAAATGCCTATCTGTATGGCGAGAAGGAGCTAGGTGGTCTGCACGTGCTGTATGCGCTGGATGATTCACCTGAGGTATACGGGCTTCCGGTAGCTCCTAAGGTACCAGCAGCGGTTACTGCATGGCAGGATGTACTGCAACCGATTGGGTGGGCGCTTGGTGGTCTGGCTATTATCGGGATGGGGTTGAATTATATTATTGCCAGAGAAGCCAAGATGATGAGAGACCTGCCTGGCAAGAAGAAGGAGGGAAAAGATGCCGCAAGAAGTTGAAAAGTATAGCAAACCGGCGCGTATTCTGCACCATGTACACACAGTTGCGTTTGTTCTCTTGTTCCTTACTGGACTGGTCCTGTTTATCCCGCAGCTAGGGTTTCTGGCGCAGGGCGGCTGGACGCGGCTGATACATCGCATTGCTGCGGCCGTGTTCGTTATCATACCTGTCATATATCTATTCACCAATTTTAAAGCGGCGGTTCGTGCAGTAATGGATGTTCTCACCTGGGGTAAGGAAGACATCGGCTGGGTGAAAGCAGCCCCTCGCTACTACTTCTTCTGCGATGAGAAAGCGATGCCACCTCAGGGACACATGAATACCGGTCAGAAGCTGTGGGGGTTTGTAGTGCTTGCCACCGGATTTGTGTTTGTGATAACCGGGATAATCATGTGGTTCTTTAAAGAGGCCGCCCCATCAGCAGTATTACAGTGGAGTGTTTTTGTACATGATATTGTCTTCATTGCGGCCGGGGTTATGCTATTTGTCCATATCTATCTTGGCGTGATACATCCTCTTATGAGTGGCGCCTGGAATGGCATATGGAAGGGTAAAGTATCGGCTGAGTATGCTGAGTCGCACCACGGTAAGTGGTATGATGAGGTCTCAAAGAAAGGCGCAGAGGAAGGTTAGGTGCCAGCAGGGACAGGCAGCATTATCAAGAAACTGGAGGAGCAAGAAAGAAAAGAGGGAAAGCTACCCCAGGTATTAGAGTTCTATCGGGAGCTGGTTAAGATTCAATTCAGGGTTGGGAAACGCATAGGCGTGCCCAACCCTGGTCTTACTGACGAGGATATTAGCGCACGTGCGGAGCAGGGAAGACCTTTGATAGAATTCGAAGACCTGGCCCTCGATTGGTCACTGTTAAGCAAGACTTTTGGAGAGATTGCTGTCATCTTTACTGAATACCCGGAGCTTTTTGGGCTGGCATCCGGGCAACTTGCAGGGGCAGCCGACAAACAGTCTGTCACAGAGGAAGCGATTAAGGCCTGGTTTGATGGGGCCACATTACCCTCTGATATTGCTGCAACTCAGTTTAACGAGGCTCTCCTCAAGGAGATAATCCATGCCAGCCTGAAGCCTTTCCTGCTTAACTACTCAACAGCTCTACTTCATCTGGTAAAGCAGGAGGGCTGGCGACGTGGCTATTGCCCAATCTGTGGAGGCAATGCGGACTTCGGTTTTTTAGATGTAGAACTTGGGTCCAGGTGGCTGGTATGTTCCCGTTGCGATGCTGAGTGGCTTTTTCAACGGTTGCAGTGTCCATTCTGCGGCACCACAGACCAGAATGCCCTGTCCTATTTCAGCGATGATGAAGGGCTGTACCGTCTGTATGTCTGTGAGCAGTGTAAACACTATCTGAAAACAATAGACCTGCGCCGTGCCAGGTCTGAGGTTCTAATACCTCTGGAGCGGCTCTTCACCCTGGACATGGATAAACAGGCAAGAGAGAACGGGTATAGTCCTTGTGAATGAGGTGGGCCGGGGATATCTGGTAACTGGTAGACAGTAGCTAAACTACCACAATTGAGTTATAATTAAAGCAATATGCGAGGGAGGAGGAAAGAGTGATGTTTGGTAGACTCGGAGGTTTGGAAATTGGTCTCATTGTGCTGGTAATCCTGATCTTTTTCGGGGTAGGTAAACTGCCGCAAGTTGGTGGTGCTATTGGCAAAGGGCTGCGAGCGTTCCGCAGGGGGCAGAGTGGTGAAGAGGGTCAGGAGGAGGAAGAGAAAGAGGCTACCCCCATAAAAACTAGTCGCAAGCGAGTCAGCACACACAAGAGTACCAGCAAGAGCTAAGCTCTCTCCAGTGAATCATATCCACAGTCCGCTGAGGTGATAGGGGTTAAGGATGGAATTCTTCGGCATGGGCACCATGGAAATACTGCTGATTCTTGTTGTGGCACTGGTTGTGTTTGGGCCGGGAAGGATAGTGGAGATTGGCCGGACACTGGGCAAAATAGCGCGCGCTTTGAAGAAGGCTTCTTTTGACCTGACAGCAGCGGTAACCAAGGAAATCGAGAGCGAGCAAAAAGAGCAGACACCTCAGCAAGGAGAAAAGAAGTAGCAGCCAAAACTCGGTGGAAGCAGGCTTTAGAGCAACCGAGATATTAGCAGGGAAATGAGCGACGATACGAGGTTATCCGTCCTCGGGCATCTTAAGGAACTCCGACAGCGCTTAATCAAGGTTATCATCGTACTTGTAATTGCCAGTGCTGTAGCATTCATATTTGCCGAAGATATTTTCCAGATTCTGACGGCGCAAACGGAGGGAATCGAAGGTACTCTCATCTTCATTGAGATGACCGAGATGATAGGCACTTACATGAAGGTGTGCCTGGCTAGCGGCATAATCGTGACAATGCCCTACCTGGTCTACCATGCTATCATGTTTGTTTCTCCGGCACTTACCCGCAGGGAAAAGAAGGCCGTATATCTGGTAATTCCCTGGATAACGGTGATGTTTGCCGGTGGAGTTGCTTTCGGCTACTTTATCCTGATACCTCCGGCAACAAAGTTCCTGATTACCTTTGGCAGTGAAATTGCCACTCCTCAAATTAAGATTGGTAATTATATTTCAATAGTGACCAGGCTTCTTCTGGCTATTGGTCTGGTGTTTGAGTTACCAGTCGTGACGACTTTCCTGGCAAGGCTGGGCATTGTTTCGTCGCAGTGGCTCGCTTCCAAGCGGAGGGTAGCAATCATATTTGCCTTTATACTGGCTGCCATAATTACGCCTACCTTCGACCCCTTAAACCAGACCCTGGTTGCTGCCCCACTGGTGGTTCTTTACGAGATGAGCATCTGGCTTGCCAGGCTCGTGCAAAAGAAAAGGGAATCCGAAGTTACACTGGCTACTACGCCGGTTTCAGGAGGCTCGGAATGAGCCGGGGTTACCTTTGAGGCGCTGGCGGCTCTGGTGCAGGTAGTATATACTTGGGTGTGTCCAGGGAGCGGATGAGTCCCGGTGGGCTTCGCGGACTTCAAATCCGTTGGGGGGCATTAGAAGTGTCTTCGGTGGGTTCGACTCCCATACGCTCCCGCCAGTGAATTGTCTTGCGGCTAAACAGGCACGAAAAAGCAGTATATTTTTTAGGGAAACAATTCGAGGCTAATAGCCGCTTTGTACGCTCGAATTGTTTTTCGAGTTATGTAAAGCTCATGGTACGGAGTGGGGGTTTGAGGATAGGGTGAAGCTGTATTCTGCTATTGTGGATTGAGAGTAATAAACCCCTGGACGTGAGCGGTTCTATACCTAGACCTCGTCCTCACCGCCACCCTGGTCATCTCCGCCCTGGTCATCACCACCATCATCGGATGCTTGAGTTTCGGGAAGTCGCACCTTATTGGCTTGCGGACGACCATCGCGTCCCTGACCCTTCTCAAATTCCACTTCCTGACCTTCGCTAAGGCTGGCAAATTCCACTCCTTCCAAATCGTTGCGATGGAAGAAGATGTCTGTTTCATCCTCTGTCTTGATAAACCCAAAACCACGGTCCATAAGCCGTCTGATTGTGCCTTTTGGCATAGGAAACCTCCTTGAAGAAAGCCTACCGGCTAGTCCTAAAGGTCATTATACCACAGATATCCCAAAAGGGGTAGGTGGGAGTCAATTCGAGGCTAATTAAGGCTAGCTAGGCACGAATTGTTTATAAAGTTATGTAAAGCTGATGGGAGAGGGTGGGGGTGTATTCGTCAATAGTGTGCTAATACTGGTTGTGATTGCTATAGAAAATGAAACAGGTTAATCTATAATGACTAACAGGCTTTTCAAGCGTATTACCTCATGCTAGAGTGTCGACACTGACTTGGCATGTTGCATGCTCATTGTAACGAGATTTTCACGTTCCTTGGTGGCTATCCAGACGTCTATTTCTTCCTTATCTATAAGATATCTACTCCATTCATAATGAAGTTCTGCTTTCTTGCGAGGTCTTCCTGACTGTATCGTAACGAGATGATACAACTGCCATTTAATATATTCATATAGTACATAATTACGGCTATAACTTTCGCTCAGCTTTGCTGACAACCCAACACTCTCTAAGCTCTCATAAAAGTTTTTAATCAACTTATTCAATTCGCTCATGTCTTTTTCAGTAAAGGTCTGAAATTCCCATTGCCTTTCCAGTTCTTTTCTATACTGCTCAATCGATAGCTTACGTGTGGATAAAGCCCGTACAACGTCCAAAACAGGCGCGCCCATGCTGATATAATCGAACAGGTACCTCATGTTTTCCCTAAGATGGGCTTGCAACGAATGTGTGCTCTTTTCCTTTTCAGTAACCGTGTCCGCACCTAGTTTGACCATAAGTTCTTTCATGTCCTTATTCATGGAAGAGCGAAGAGCATCTATTTCCTTGAGGGTTCGCCTACGTGCCGTGATACGTAGCGGTATCAAGATGATAGCTGCCACAATTAGCAATATGTAAACAATATTCAAAGCCATCATATATTTTACTCCCTAGCGCCTTGCTGTCTCGATAGAATTTCTAATAGCCTTTCAAAGTGCTCGTGCGTTTTCTTCATTTCCTGCTTCAGCAGCTTTAATTCTGGAGTGCCGCCCCAGTTTCGAATAGTATCAACGAACCAATAAATAATCACGGCAATTGCCGTAATATTCTTGGACAGGTCAATCACTTGGTCAATAGTAATATGCATGAAAAACCACTATTCACTGAGTGTTGTCAATCTTACCACTAAACCTTTCTTTCATTGAAGTAAGCAACCGTTTAGCCTTTGTAATTTCTTCTAGGAGTCCGTCTAGTTCTTCTTCACCCAACTGTAAAGTCAATGTTCTCTTATCAGTTGGCGAATGCTCAACTTCAATACCCATCAAAGCAACTGGAACATACCCGATTATTTCATCACTGTCCGGGGCGACTACCGCTCTAATATCACAAGCAACATCTACATCTGATATTGTTGGAACAGCAAGGCTCTCCGAATAAACTTCCAGTAGCCGATACTCGTGTTCTTCTTTCTTTGCGAGTAAGTTTCGTATTGCGGAAATTTTAGTGTCGCAATCCTCAATACCGATGCTTTCAGCATAAGTGCAAATCTCTTCAGCACCTTCTTCAAAAATCTCTTCCGCTGATGCACGCCTGTATAGGAAGCCTGCAACCGCAATGATTGTTGTCATGTCTTCTTCATCTATTCCCAGACTTGAAGCAGCCGTATGTAATTGTTCCTCTGTAAGCGCAAATCCGCTCTTCGAGTTACTAATCTCAGCTAACTTATTTATCTGACCTTCACTAAGTGCTAACAATCGCTTGAAATCCCGTTGAAAAGATTCCGAATCCTTAATTGGTCTCACTATTAACCGATGTCTCTTCGTAGCCATTAATACCTCGTCTGGATTATCATAGTAGTTTTGCGAATGAAGCCTCTCTCTAGCTCCATTATATTCCTAAAAGAATAGAGCTTACAAGCACAACAGTGACATATTTACGCCACAAGCCCAAAACTTTGTAATTTGTGCAGCAAAGTGTATTCTTTATATACCAAAATGGTGTTTTTGTCAAGGCTATATGCTTGCTCCTATTCAGAAGTGACCAAAAATCGACCCTACCCTTCGGTACATGCTGATTTCGTGCTTTCGTAAATTCAAAAGTAAACAATCCGACAACCGCATAAAAATGCGAGATATATTCCGCAAAATTAGTCGCTGAAGCCTTATCTATTAATTGAGCACGGGGAGTATCTCACCCCCCTACTTGCTGCTTGCATTACCTCAACTAACGGCCGGAATCGTACCTCTTGTCGAGGATTATCTCAGCGGCCATGCGGCAAGCTCCGGAAACGACAAGGGGACAGTTGTCTGCGGCGCCGGATTTTCGCCATTCCTCAGCCTCAGCAGGGTCCGCCAGGTCATAGGTCCTGCCACAGAATGACCTGATGACGTCATCGCACATGGTGCTGCTAAACTCCTTTTCGAAGGCACGGCAGAATGCCCGGCCCGGGCGCAGTGACCTGAGATAGCCTTCCCAATCGTCCAGCCTGTCGCGCCCATAGACCAGTCCCAGCGCCAAAAGACTGCCAACCACGGCACCGCATGTTTCACCCCTCAAGGCAATGCCGGGAAACGGCGTCAGCGCCTTCAGGGTAGTGCCATCACCTAATTCGAACTGCTCGCTCAGTGTTAAGAAGGAAGACTGCGCGCAGTTTCCTGAAATGCCAAGGTATTTCCTTGCCTTCTCATCAAGCTCCCTCATAATATCTTCCCTGGAACTCCGGGTTGTCATTTCCGATTCCTCCTTAATCTGCCTGACTTTCGAATAACTTATTTTAGTAAAGGACCCGCTCATCACCAACGCGGCGGGTTATCTTTTTGCTATCCAGATTCTCAAGGAAAGCCTGGGCATACTTGCGGCTGGTGTTAAACATGTCTCTTACTTCAGCGAGGGTTATCTTCCCATGTTTCTTGATGTGCGCCGTGACCTTCTCTACCATCTCGTTATACGCCGAGGCGGAAAATACCACGCTTTCGCTCAACTTTACCACCTGGCGGCTCTCTACAAGAAGGTTAAGTAAATCAGGCTCAGGTATGAGGTCACTCGACGGGGCATAGGGATTTTGAGCTAGAGAGTGCAGGAAGGCGTCTATTCTGGCTTGCTGTGCCTGTGTGAGTTTGACCTTATGCTCAGGCAGGTGAATGACCAGCCCTTCTTCCACCAGTGCACCATCAGCAACCAGCCGTGACAGAACAGACGAAGAATGTGCGCCCGACCTGAGCTTGTTGCCCAGTTCCACTCTGGGTATGCCGGCACGAGCCGGGAACTTCCGGTGGTATTCCTGTACGATGGATGCCGCTTTTCGTGCCAGGCTCTCCCACCCTGAGCTGGTGAAGAGAAGACCGGCTTCTCCCTGCCCTATCCTCAATAGTTTCCCCTGCTGGACAAGAGCTTCTATGGCTGACTGCACTTCACTGGAAGGCAGGCCGCTTTGAGTGATGAGGTCTGACATCTCCAGCGGTTGTTTTGTCTCCAGCAGTGCTATGACAACCTCTTCGGCGGTGCCTTCCTCTTTGACTCTGAGATTTTGAATTACAGCAGGACTATGACGGCGAAGTCGCCTGGCGTGGGAATCGATAATTTTACCGCCACCCAGGGTCTCCGTGGATGAACGTATAATGAAATGGTCGCCATTCACCAGTGCTACCGGCCTATCGAGCAGTAGCTGGGCCCAGCCAGCCTCTCCGGGCTTAAGCTCATCTGCCTCCAGCAGGCGTACTTTGGCTATTGCCTCGGCTGCCCCGGTATAGAAGCTGAGCTGGGTGTTATACCGTAAAGGACGGCGGACATAAGGAAGCAGGTGAAGTCTGGCGCTCAACATTCTTGTCGGTATCAGAGAACCAGGTTTGGTAAGCACATCACCACGCTGCAACTGCGAGGTAGTAACGCCGACCAGGTTGGCAGCTACCCTGCTCCCGGGACTGGCGAGATTGATGCGGGTCTTATGGGTCTGCAATCCCCGAATACGTGACTTCAGCCGGGCAGGTACAATCTCAACCTCCTGTCCGACTTCAAGTGGGCCGTCAATTAGCGTTCCGGTGACTACGGTACCTGAGCCGGCTATGGTGAAAACCCGGTCTATCGGCAGCCTGGGCTTCCCGCTGTCCTTCCTCGGCGGAGCAGCACCCAGGCGTTCGTCAATAGCTGAGACCAGTTCTTCCAGGCCTTCTCCGGTTACTGCGGATACATCAATAATTG
>CAZXWQ010000038.1:0-13381 GCA_964644545.1 uncultured Dehalococcoidales bacterium
CCCAAACAGTTTATCGGCAACGAGGAGAACTGGGTAACCGGTATGGAGTGCTACCGGATGGAGCTTGGCGAGCCCGATGATAGCGGCCGCCGCCGCCCCATCGTTATTGAGGGAAGCGAGTTTATTATTGATGTTGATGTGGTGATAGTAGCCCTGGGCACCACCCCCAACCCCCTCATTGCCTCCACCACCGAGGGTCTGGAAACCGCCCGGCGAGGCACAGTGGTAGCCGACGAAGCTACCGGCAGGACGAGAAAGCCAGGAGTCTGGGCTGGCGGTGATATCGTAACCGGCGCCGCCACCGTAATCAGCGCCATGGGTGCTGGCAAGAAAGCAGCCGCCGATATAGATAGTTATTTGAGGGGACTATAGTTTCTCAGTATATGATTCGTTGGGATAGAAACTATCGGGCTATACAGCTAGAAGGGAATATCGGCGGCAGTGAGTGTCTTTTCTTTAGATAAATTAACTAGCTTGTCAAGTATCTTATTAATTCCCCAGTATGGACTGATAAAGTTGAGTGAATACTTATTTTCGAAGTATGATATGTCCCCCTCGGGACACAGACCACAATAAATATCACTCAGTTTAAATACCAAGTTACCTACAATTCTCCATTCTCTTTCCCAATGCCAATCATTTCCTTCTTCACATACGGTTACTATTGCTAGTAGTTTACATATTTTCTCAGATGTTTGCTTCTTCCCTTCAACGTGAGGTTTATAAAGTGAATCCCACAGTGGCCTAGCAATCTTTTTAGTCACGTAGAATACTGGATTACCTCCTTTTTCCCTAATATATGCTTTCTTAAAAACCAAACCATAAGGGTCTGGTTTGAAATTCCTTCCACTCACTCTATTTATAAGTATATCTATCTGGTCAATAGGTGTTTCAGTGAAACAGACCACCTTGAATTTCTCTATCAAAGAAGCATCCTGTAATTTTAAGTTTGGGCCGTATAGGAAGAAATGGTTATACGCTCTGACAGTATTTTCATTTAGAATCATATCTAAGACATCTTTTGCGGGTATAGTAAATTCTTCCCCATCAGTAGATATTTCGGGGCTGTCTTTGGTGAGATGAACCAGGAATGGTGAGAAATCCCTCTTCTTTTCTAGAAATTCATCTATTGACAGTTCTTTATACATTTACCTTTTCTTGCGCCTTGATGGTGTAGCAGGTTTAATTATAGTACCATTCGGCTTCATTACGCCTATTTTTGTATTTTTTACTCTTTGTGCGGCTTCGTTTGTGTAAGTACGATCTGTAACCAAATATCTTCGCCCCTTATAAGGTCTTAACTGTCTAATACCATCTGTAAATGTTTGAGGTGTTGGTTCAACTTCAGCCGCTATTCCCCTTTTCTTAATATCTACACCCTTACCACGATTGTATGTAGTTTTTAGCGCCTTGGCTAATTCCTCCGCAATCTGGTCATGTGATTTTGGTGACATGATTTATCTCCTTTCGTTTACTTTATGTTTTGCTACTTACACTATACCACATTCTGTCGCATATGATTACCTTCATGCACTATATCTGTCCAAGAGAGTCCAAGAGGGGCTTCGCCCCTCTTTTTTTATTTCTCCCCCTCTCCTTTGATAAGGAGAGGGGATTCACCCCGTTAGGAACTCTAACGGGGTAAAGGGGGTGAGGTAGATATAAAACCTGGTTCCTTTTTGAAATAATCAGAGTACATGACTCAGAAGCCTTGATTGTATTATACTGTTCCTGTGCCCCAATCTATAATATCAAAGGAACAACCAGAGCATTACTCTCATATATCGCCTGTTGAAGGAGACCGAGATTAGCAGTCAACAAGAAAAAACAACCCGCATTGAGCTTGAGCCGGAACTCGACGCCTGTATCGAAACAAAGGCAAAGCGAGAATATAACCGCACCCTCAGCCAGCTTCTTAAAAAGGGTGAGCAGGCAGAGCTTGCCGAAGAACTCGATATTCTGCGCCTTTTTCTTGAGTCGGCCGATTTTAACAAACTGCGCAGTGAATCCGAAAAGCACCTCGTAGAAGGGAAGAATGTTAAATTCATATTATACCTGGAAAGGGGGAGGCCAAAATATCAAATGAAGGTATCTGCAAAAGCTTGAAGAGGCTTATCCGCACATCTGCGGGCAGTCCCGGTACCTCGCTTGACACACGACGAGAAAGGGTCTTAACATAGCCACAGTACTAATGTGGCAGACTTTCAGTGACGTTACGCTGGCCGGCAGCTTGAGTTGCATCAGGCCCTGTGAAAACTAATAAAAGGAGGATGATGTAATGGATTACAGTCATTACGAACTTATTAAGGTGGAGAAGGATGGTAAGGTAGCTATTCTTACTCTTAATCGGCCCGAATCCCTGAACGCAATAAATGCGCAGCTCCACACCGAGCTGGAGGACATTTTTGCTGATGTCGCCAGGGACGATGATGTCAATGTGGTTGTCCTCACCGGTGCTGGTAAGGCATTCTGCTCTGGCGGCGATGTCAAGGGAATGGATGCCAGACAGTTTGGTGACCCCATCAGGACCAGAGTACCACTTAGTTACGCCAGGAGGCTTATCCATAACTTAATGGATGTAGAGCAGCCCATTATAGCCGCAGTCAATGGACACGCCGTTGGCCTGGGAGCAACTCTGGCACTCTTCTGCGACATCATTATCGCCTCAGAGAATGCAAAGTTCGGCGACCCACATGTGAAGGTCGGTCTGGTAGCTGGTGATGGTGGTGCTGTCATCTGGCCACTCCTCTGTGGACTGGCTAAGGCTAAGGAATATCTTATGACCGGTGACCTCATGAGTGCCGCTGAGGCGGACCGCATCGGGTTGATTAATCATGTTGTTCCCTCCGATGATGTCATGCCGAAAGCAATGGAGCTAGCCCACCGTCTGGCCAATGGCCCGACCAAAGCCATCCGCTGGACAAAGCTTTCCTGCAATAAACGCCTCCGTGATGAGGTCAACCTCGTGCTCGATACCTCACTGGCAGTAGAGACTATCTCCATGCTTACTGAGGACCACAAGGAGGCAGCACGGGCTTTCACAGAGAAAAGGGAGCCCAAATTCAAGGGCTACTGACTCAATACTCTGAATGCTGACAATATAAGGGGAGGCAATGAAGATAATAGCTATCGTTGGTAGCCCCAGGCCTACCGGGAACACGAATTACCTCATTGAACAGGCTCTACAGGAGGCAAAGACGCACGGTTTCGAGACAGAGAAAATTATCTTAAGTCAATACCAGGTGAATCCATGCCTGGGGCATGCAGACTGCTCTTCATCTGAAACATGCCGACAGGATGATGATGCTCCCTGGATTCTGGACCGGTTTAGCAGTGCTGATGGGATAATTCTTGGCAGCCCGGTCTACTACTACAACATGACTGCTCAAATGAAAGCCTTTGTAGACCGTAACTATTTTCTCTTTACCCATCGAATACCTCTCAGCGCATTGTGTGCCGGCTTGATTGTCGTTGGAGGGGGCGCTGGTATGGAACACACCGTCAGGGCATTGAGGCGGTTTGTGAAATTGTCGACTGATATGCCTGACGATAAGATTGTAGTCCTTAGTGGACAAGCCAGCAAACCAGGCGACGTAAAAAGTAACTTGCCCCTAGTTGACGAAGCGCGAAGGCTGGGCAACCGGATGGTTGAGATAATGGCGCCATAATAGTAAGGAGTATCGAATGCTAAAGGAGCTTATTCTCAAGAATCGAAGCCGGCGGCGATTCTACCAGGAAACGGTCGTGGAGCTTGACACGTTGAAGGAACTTGTTGACCTTGCAAGGATGTCTGCATCCGGGGGAAACAGGCAGGCTCTGAAGTACATACTTTGCCGTGACCCCGAGAAGAACGCCGCCATATTTCCGCTTATTGGTCTTGCTGGTAGTCCACCTGAAGGTGAAAGGCCATCAGCCTACATTATTATCCTGGGAGACACCGAGATAAGCGGAACCTTTGGGGTTGACTATGGAATCGCAGCTCAGAGTATTCTTCTTGGTGCTACTGAGAAAGGTCTGGGTGGTTGTATGGTTGGCATGATAAATAGAAGCGCACTCGCTAAGACTCTGGGTATACCGTCACGCTACGATATCCTTCTGGTACTGGCTCTTGGCAAACCCAGGGAAGAAGCAGTAATCGAAGCTGTTGGCCGGGATGGAAATACCAGCGGCTGGTGGGATGATGAAGGTGTACGTCATGTACCCAAACGACCACTGGACGATATCATTGTAGCTTACTATTAACTGCGTTGAGAATCGAGAAAGAGGTATTGTTAAGCTACATCTACTCCGCTAGTTTTCGGAAATTTGTTCTCGGCTGCGCCACAAAAATCCCGAACATATTATTGTTACCACGGCGATAGCAATACCACCGATGCTAAAACTGGTGTGGAAACCAAAGCGGTCAATCAAAAAACCCATGATAGGGGCGAATACTGCACCAGCCTCCATACCGGTGAAGTAGTAGATGCCAAGCACTGTGGAACGGCGACGCTGCGTTGTCTGACTGATGACGTAAGATTCTGACGCTGGCATACGAATATACATCACCATACCGATGACCAAGAGCAAGGCACCAATACCTGGCCCATACGATACCAAGTTAAGCAGGTAAATAAGGGGACTGATAATCAGGCAGGCCAGCAGCACCACCCTTAACCTGCCAAATCGGTCTGACAGGTAGCCACCCAAAGGGCTGGCCCATAGCCCAGCAGAATAAATAATGGAGAGAAAGGTAGCCGCTACTTCCTCACTAACCCCGAAGTTATCAACAATAAACAGTGGAATGAAGGCTATTGTCGAGAAAGTAACTGCCTGGGTAAAAATAGTCAAAACCATAAAAACCGCCAGACGACGCCAGCGGCCTACCGGAGATGGTTCCTCCTCAGGAACTTCACTCACAATCTCTCGGGAAGGTCTCGTGTCTACCCGACCGCCAAGTAGCAGATAGAATATGATTCCGAATATTACCGTGGGGACCGCTAACCCGATGAATGGTCCGCGCCAGCCCCAGGCAGTCGCAATGCCAGCAGCAATGAGCGGTGCTAAGAAGAAGCTACCACTGCCCCCAATAAGGTGAAACCCCAGTGCCCGCCCAAGGTTCTTTGGCTCCACCGCCTTTGAAATCAGCGGCGCTGCTGACGGGTGATACCCACCACCGAGTACTCCCATCAAGACCAGAAAGACCATCATCATAAGATAGGTCTGGGAAAGCCCGACAAGTATTCCAGCCACGGCTACACCGCAGATGCCCACCGTAATCAGCACCCGCGTACCAATGCGGTCAGCAAGCCATCCTGCCGGCAACTGGCCAATACCATACGCCAGATTGAACACAAAAACCACCAGTCCTGCCTGGGTATAGTCCAGCCTAAACTCGCTGCGGATTAACGGTAGAAGCGGTATCGGAAGTGCTGTCAACAGGTGGTGTGCGAAGTGTGCCAGCATAAACAGGGGAATCAGTCTTAAGAAGGGCGTACTTCTCCTAATGACAGTATCCTTTCAAGGTCCCTCGGTGAGTTTTTCAGAGTATCATCACTGTGGAGGCTGCAAGTTGCCTCCTGGGTCACAAAGGCGTCAGAACAAGATTATAATAGCTTCCGTCACTAATTACAAACAGCTAACTTTAGATGGAATGTACAACATAATTGTGACTTTGCGCCTCAGCGGGATGCTGGAACAACGCCGCGTGAATTACAGGACTTATATAGCCCGGGGCAAAGCTGCACTTCCGTCATCAACACTCTTGTGGGAATATCGAGGGAAAAGGACTACCAGGTGTGCCGCTGGTTCGTCCGGGACACCTGCGGTATTCTCAGGGCATACATTCAATGAGCCTTTTGTCTCACTAAAAGTGACCCTTTTGGGTAATAACATTGAACCCACTACACCTTACGTGAATATCCACTTGGTACAGAATATATGGTATTAAAAAGGTCAGCGAGTTGACCAAAAAAGTACAGCGCCTTACTGCGGGCATGGGTCTGCAGATACGGTAATAAAAAATACACCAGGAGGTGGAAAGTGAAATTACTAGTCATAGGTCTGGGACAATGTGGTTCCAATCTCGCCGATCAGTTTGCGAGGATAAACACAAGAGCGCGTCGTGAGCGTGGTATTGAGATAGTTACTGGCGCCTTTGCTGTTAACACCGACCTTGCTGATTTAAGCGGACTAAACCACATAAAGTCTGACTACAGCCACCGAATCCTCATAGGAGGTCGTAAGGCTGGCGGTCATGGTGTCGGCAAGATTAATGAACTTGGTGCCGAAATAGCCAGAGAAGATGCCGACAAGGTTATCGACTCAATAAGACAAACCCCCAAATTCTTTGAGTCAGATGCCTTCCTGCTGATTGCTGGTGCCGCCGGTGGTACAGGTTCAGGTTCAATATCAGTAATCTCTCAAGCTGTAAAGGAGCGCTATATAGACAAACCTCTATATAATCTCATTGTTCTCCCCTTTGAGCATGAAGAGCGCACTGAAGAAAGGACTATTTATAACACTGCAACATGCCTTAAAGCGGCTAACACAGTGGCTGAAGCTGTATTTCTGGTGGATAATCAGAGGTATATCAGAAAGAATGCCTCACTCAGAAACAACCTGTCAGAAATTAACAAGCTAATTGTCGAACCGTTCTACAATATACTATGTGCCGGAGAAGAGAAGAAAGCCAAATACGTGGGCACCAGATTGCTGGATGCTGGAGACATAATACAGACCATAGCGGGGTGGACGGTAGTAGGCTACGGCAGGTCTCAGCTATCAGCAATCAAGCTTCCCTTCCGGTCAGCCAGCAATTTCAGGGAAAAAAGCGCTGAAATCCATAAGGGAATTGAGGCCATGGATGCAGCCATTAGTGAGCTATCGTTTCCGTGTGACACTGAAGATGCAGCTAGGGCACTCTACCTTATATGTGCACCATCTAAAGAAATGAACCTGACTGTAATGAAAGAACTCGGGGAGTATATAAAAAGTCTGGCACCAGAGGTCATACTAAGAAATGGTGACTATCCCAGGGGAGATGGCCACCTTGATGTCTCCGTAATCCTCTCCGAGCTCAAGCACGTGGAAAGGATTAAGCAATACTACATTGAAGCGGCTCACGTTGTTTGTACAATGAAAGAGCGCAAAGACGAGATATACAATACACTAAAAGAAATTGACGAATTCGCCAAAGCCGTACCCTCCTTAATATAATCGACTAATCGAGGGTACCCTGAATAGCGTGTATCCCGTCCTGGGCAAGCTGGGCTATCAGGTGAATCATAATGTTTGTTCCTTTCTTCCTCTCCTGGAATAAAGTCAGGTCATCTCAGGATTTTTCTGTTGGCAATATGGGTATTCCAGAAAGAATACTTCTTCTGCTAGATTCACCACAGATTGGGCAGGCAAGTAATTTTCTGTATCGCCCGGTCCGGAATAGGAATTGAAGAGTAGGTGCGAAAAGCGCTATGGCTAAGACTGTGTTACCTTCTGAGGCTACCACCAATGATAGCTCTGCCGATAATGAAGCTGGAGCTATACGTGTACTCGTAGTCGATGACCACCCGATGGTACTGGAAGGACTACGGAGGGTGCTGGAATTAGAGGCAAGCATAGAGGTGGTTGGTGAGGCAAAGAGCGGTGAAGAGGCAATCGAAAAGGCGGTTTCACTCGCCCCAGATGTTATCACCATGGACCTCAAGATGCCGGGCATGGATGGCATTACGGCTACCCGCGAGATAAAGCAAAGATTGCCCGGTATAGATATACTAATGTTAACCCTGTATGCTGAGGACTTCGTACAGCAAGCAATTGAAGCTGGTGCTTCAGGTTACCTTCTTAAGGACAGTGACCGCGAGCAGATAGTCAGGGCTATACATGAGGTATACGGGGGTCTTTGCCCCATTGCGCCATCCCTTAATCGATACCTGATAACAGAATTTAATAAGGTTAGTCGAAACAGCCAGGCTTCAATACTGACCAGGCGACAGAGAGAGATACTGAAGCTGATTGCTCAAGGAGCACGTGGGAAAGAGATTGGCAAGCAGCTGCATATCAGTACCTCCACGGTAAAGAGGGAAATACGAGACATTTTCGATAGACTAGGCGTAGATAACCGCGCCCAAGCCGTATCCGAGGCTATCAAGCAAAGGCTCATCTAGTTATCATCTTACCCATGTTATCCTGAATCCCCATCTAGCGGTATCCCAAAAAATTAAATCCGCTCAGGTCACGATTATGCCCTCTTGAGCAGGCCAGTGGAAGCTCGTACCTGTTAATGTGTAACACCACTTCCCTCTCCAGTGTCGCAACTATGTTCTACACAGACAGGGGTTCATCACATTGACAAAGCCTCAGGAGAGAACTACAATCAGGGCCCTACTGACACCGGTAGGTATGTTAATCAATGATGGCTGAGAGGAACCGCCTCCTGTAATTTTACCCAAAAGGCTCAAAAAGTTTATCCTGTTGGTGCTTACAGTCTGTTTTGTTAAGCACTACAATGGAAGTGCAGTGTGACCATTCTCCTCCACTGTGTGAGGGGAAGTGATGGAGGCTAGGCCCCTCTGAATAAGTCACCACTTCCCCTCACCGTTTGCTACCCTCAAACCGTACTGACCTAGTATAACATACCGCACGGACAATGCGCCAGCTACTATCGACCACCAAACGCCCACTTCGACCATATTGACAGGCTGCCTTCATCACGTACACCATGTAAAAGAGGCTTACAATGCCAGGGTGTCCCAATTGCGGCAGGAAGACTGCAGGAACTGAGGACTGAGCCTGCCAATGGTGCGGTTCTCCATTGCTACCTGGTTCGTACAGAAAGATACTAAAGACGCACAAACAGGTTCGAGATGAAGAACTGCATCAATCGCCCACAAATACGGTGGAGACAAGACCGGAAGCACCTACGTAGTTTGAAGCCGAAGCGGAGACGGAGATAGAACCAGAAGCGGCTAAAGAATCCGAACCTCTCAAGGTAGAAGTAGCAATCACCAAAGCAGTTATAGAAAGAAAACAGGCAATCTACATCTACGAGTTCGGGAATGGCTTTGTTTATTTCCAGATAAACCTATAGAACAAGCCTCAGGATATTTCGAGGTATCTATTTATTGGAGAGATACTCGTCAATTGTTATGCCGCAACGAGAACACCGCGCATCCATAGTCGGTCTGGTGAAATCGTGCCATATAAACTTACAGAGTAGTCTACCTATTAATCGTTTCATTGCTTTCCTCCAGGATGAGCAATTTTTATTGGCAATCTACTGTGAACAGATTGTCCAGGCTTGAATCAAGCCTATCCTATTTCAACTTACCTGGGAAGTACCTGAAGGGTCAAAAACATGACCCGCACAGTTAAAAATGGTAGGAAGGAAAGCAATACCTATAAAGAATCCTTAATCTGTGAATTCTCTGAGGGTAACCCCCAACTGTCATTGCGAGGAGTCCTTCTCAGAAGGGCGACGAAGCAATCTCTTAAAATGGAGGCGGGATTGCTTCGCCCTTCAGCGGAATCCTTCCCAAAGGGAAGGACGCAATGACATGAAAATCAGTGAATCCCATGTCAGCACCAGCAAGGTGAGCTTTTTGAATCTGGACTCACGGATTATGGTGAATCAGTAAAATATCGCGCGTGTGACTGGAGACGCATATACCTCTTTGCTATCTAAGCAGATGTCCGAGCCAGCATTACTTTGTGCCCTGCCAGCTGGAGGTGGGTAGCGGCCATAAGAACAGCCTCAAGGTCAGTGTCATCCCAGGGAAGGGGCTTTCTGGGTTTCAGCTCTAACCACTTCCCATTGAGCAGGCTGAAGCCCAGTTGCCTTTCGCACTCTTTCTTAAACTCATACCATGTATTGTATTGCATTGATACGTCCTCCATCGGTGATTAACATAAAGGTTTCTATGAGGTATTAATAAAACCTCAGTAGAGAACTATAATGGCGAGCCTGTTCAATACCTCCCACGATTGGAAAAGATACCTAAGAAATTAGAAGTATCAGCTCCTTGGCATTCCAAACTAATACAAAGAATAGAAACAGATTAGCCGGTATCAGGAACTTATATGGAATAAACCTGACAATGAGAAGAGGGAAGACCAGTTTGACGGCAACAAGCAGGAGAGGTTGGTCAAGCAGGTTCATCATCACCGGGTTCAATTCGGAGAGACCCAGAGACATAGCCAGCATAGATAAAGCCAGGTCAATCTGGTGCAATAGAATATAGGTAATCTTTACGGTGATGCTTTTAAAACTCTGGTCACCCTCACCTATTAAGCTATGCTGTCTCAGGTTACTTTTGGACCACACTATTGCCATAGCACACCACCTGTGATAACCGAGAATAAAACCGACTATCTAGTCTCCACGTTCAAAGTATGTAACCAGAACCATAAACATTGCATAAATATCCCAGGTAAAAATATGAATATTACCTAAACATACTCTCTCCAGATGTGTGCCAGGACATATCCGGTAGCTCAACCATATATAGGGAACAGGCGATTATGTTTTGCCCTGCCAGCTAACGAAACCAAAGAAGCCAGGAATGACGATGGTAACAGGATGTATTGACATAGCCTCAGGAGAAAAATACAATCATGTTCTAATGTACATGCCCTGCTTCGTCATTTGCATGCTCGGATATTACATGGAAATCCCCTGTAAAAGGTAGGTACGGGAAGGTAGTGGGGATTTTCGGTGGAGACCAGGGAGTCACCCGGTCTGATTGAAGTTGAAACGTACCAGGAGTACCAGAAGGCAGGACTTGAGGTCGCATTAATAGAAGTCACCGGCGCAAATCATGTTTTCCGCCAGGTCATATCTGGACCGATTCCTCCATCAATGGATGAAATTAAGGAAATAGTCCTGGTTTTCTTCATAGAACACCCTTTATGCACAAGATAGCATAGTCTGATATAAAGAAAACCGTGGGATATTCGGCACAGGCACTGTAGGGGACATTGACAATAAGGGGGGGCGTAGGGTCTAAATTCCCCGGCTTCGTGAGACGCCGGGCACAACAGACAGTGGTGCCGATTGAACCAGCCTAAGAATTACAAGGGACTTCTTCCCTGTTACCGGTACAGCGACCACTCTCATCCTAGCTGATGACCTTGCAGAACCGGGCCGATACCTGATTGGTACAAATGACCTGATATGCCACACAAACCGCTCTATTCCAAAACAAAGCACCAGAAAGAATAGTGCCGTCTCAAATCCTCTGACCCACAGATTAGGCTCCCCAATACTAAGTCGCCCGTAAACCCAGAACATGATGAAGTGGAACACAAATATACCACCAAGGGCGATAATAAGACTATCGCCGATAATCTCCTTGAGTAAATCTAGTTTCCTTCTCATAGCCACCTGACAGGGGGCTGCCTCAGCAAAGGTTTCATAAAGCACAATGCCAGGGCAACGGCTTTATGCGTGCTTTTCATACTCCGTTTATTCATCTCCTCTTTACTCTCTATATGCAACCGGCCCCTGGAGTTGAACCTGTACTTGATGCCGGATAGCTGGGTTACCAGTTCTAAGTCGTTGGGAATGCTAATGTGAGCATTCTTCTTTATCCCTCTCGGACTGCCCCGGCTTCACTACCGGTGTTGGCAATATTGGTGATACTTTCGAAATGTAACCCAGTCTTATGTAGCACCTGCTATTTAACCCATCTCCCGTCATCATTGTCTCATATGCACTCAGTACCAGTAAGGTCTAAGAGGGTACATGCTACGATACCGGGGAACCATTATTGTGGCCCTCTTTGTTCACCATCTCTATGTAATACCAGTGAGAACGGGATACAATCCCCCTTTCCCTTTAGCCACCAATTCTAGTACAATAGCCCTGTGATGAAAGGCGGTTCTTCCCCTATCCGGCAGCAGTACATCAGGATTAAGCGAAAGTATCCGCAGGCTATCGTCTTCTTCCGCCTGGGAGATTTCTACGAGACCTTTGATGAGGACGCCAGGATTACCTCCCGTGAGCTGGACATTGTTCTCACCTCACGAGAAATGGGTAAGGGGACTAAGGTGCCCCTGGCAGGTATCCCCTACCACGCCCTAGACAACTACCTCGCCAGGTTAATCAACCGTGGCTACAAGGTCGCCATCTGTGAGCAGGTAACCAGGCCCGGCGAGACCAGAGGCCTGGTTGAGCGAGAGGTCATCCGTGTCGTAACACCAGGTACCATAGTCGAGCCCAGCCTTCTTGATAGCCAGGTGAACAACTACCTGACCAGCCTAGTATTCGGTGATGAGGAAGCCGGCATAGCCTACGTTGACATTACCACCAGCGAATTTGCCACCACCCAACTCCCGCTCCAGCGGGTTGTCCCGGAACTGGAGCGACTCAGGCCATCAGAGATTATAGCGGCCAACAGCACTGAGTTGTCCGGTTTTGAACTGAACTCTCCGGTAACCCGACTCGATGATTACTGGTCGGAGATGGAGATAGCCCGCCAGACAGTGCTTGACCACTTCGGCACGTCTACCCTTGACGGCTTTGGTTGCGCTCACCTTCCCCTGGCAATAAGGGCCGCCGGACTGATTATCCATTACATCCAGGAGACCCAGAAAGGGGCTCTGGGACAGCTAACCCGGCTCTCTACCTACTCTACCGGTTCCTTCATGGCACTTGATATCCACACCCAGAGCAACCTGGAGCTTCTCCGTGGTGCTTCAGGAACCGCCAGTAGCTCCCTGCTGTCAATCATTGACCTCACCAGGACGCCTATGGGCAGCCGATTATTGAAGAAGTGGTTGAGTCAACCCCTCCTCGATATCAACGAACTCACTAAGAGACAGGATGCCATTAGCTGGTTCTACGAGAATGCCCTGCCCCGTACCCAGATTACTTCCCTGCTGGGTAAGATAGCCGACCTCGAACGTCTGGTTAACCGGGTGCGGGGTAATATAGCCACCCCCGGCGAGGTAATCGCACTGCGGCGCAGCCTGGAAGTAGTCCCCAGGCTCAGGGAAATAATTGAGAGTGGCAGCGATAAAAAACCGATAGACTGGCTGAAGGAAGAGCTTAAACCGCACCAGGACGTGATTGATTTGATTAATCAGGCTATAGAAGACGAACCCTCCTCCAGTCTTGGTGAAGGCGGTGTCATCAAGCAGGGTTTCTCCGAGGAACTGGATAACATCCGTCGGATAGCTAAGGATGCCAAACAATACCTCGCCAACCTCGAACGAGAGGAACAGGAAAGGACCGGGATCAGGTCATTGAAGGTAGGCTATAACCGGGTATTTGGTTACTACATTGAGGTTTCCAAACCCAACCTCTCCCAGGTGCCTCAGGACTATATCAGGAAACAGACACTGACCGGTGGCGAGCGCTTCTTCACCCCGGAGCTAAAAGAGTACGAAATGACGATTCTCAACG
>CAZXWQ010000039.1:0-13275 GCA_964644545.1 uncultured Dehalococcoidales bacterium
GGTACCGAGCCCGATTAGCCCTTACCGGGTATCACCGGCAACTCCACAAAGAACGTGCTCCCTTCACCCGGTTTGCTCCTGGCGTATATCCTGCCGCCATGCTCGGTGACAATACCATGACAGAGGCTGAGCCCCAGGCCGGTGCCGCCTCTTGTCCCTCTGGTGGTGAAAAAGGGGTCGAAGACCCTGTCTAGGGTCTCAGCGGGAATCCCGGGCCCGTTGTCAGCAAACGAAATCCTGATATTCCGCTTCACCTGCTGAGTCTTAACGCTGAGCTTTCCGACCCTGTTAGCTTCACTCATCGCCTGCTCCGCATTGAGGATGAGGTTCAAAAAGACCTGCACAGTCTGCTGGGAATCGACCATTGTCCTCGGCAAGCCGGGAGCAAGCTCAACTTCAAGCTCAATATTGCCTGTCTTCAGTTCGTATGACCTCAATTCCAGAGCCCTTCCCAGAATATCATTTATATCGGCGTATTCCTTCTCTCGCCCGCGGCGGCGGGCAAAGGTAAGCAGGTTCTCTACTATCCGGGACACACGCTTGGATTCACTATAAATCCTTTCCAGATATCGGCTGGCTTCCCCGTCGGTGCTCTGTCTCAGGAGGCGCTGCGAGAACCCCATTATCCCGGTGAGAGGGTTATTTATCTCGTGGGCGACACCGGCGGCCAGCTCGCCAACCGCTGCCAGCCGACTGGACAGCAGAAGCTCCTCCTGAAGCTGTTTCTCCCTTTCCTCTGCCTGCTTGCGGTCGGTGATATCCCTGATAAAGGCAACGTTGGCACGTTCCCCCTGGTATGTAGTGTAGGCGCTGGTAACCTCAATGGGAACCTCGGTACCATCCTTTTTTATAATAGACATCTCAAAGAGTCCGGGGATAATCTCACCCTTCATCTTTCTTCGATGTCTTCTTTGAGAGGATTCCCGGTATCGGGGGTGCAGAATTTCGAGAAACGACATACCGAGCAGTTCCTTCGTCGCGTAACCGGTCATGTGGGGCCACTCATCGCTGATGAAGACATGTATAGCATCTATCCCGTCTTTGTCCTGCAACATAACTATAGCCTCCCCAACCATGCCCCCCAGATTCAGCACTGCACGGTATCTCTCCTCCGATTCCTTCAGCGCCTCTTCCGCCTGCTTACGCTCGGTAACATCCATAAAGCTCCCCAGTGTAGCCTGCTTTCCCTGGTACTGAATGGAGGCAACCGTCTCCATAGCCCATATATTTTCCCCGCTCTTTCGAATATACCTGAACTCATAAGGCGCAAGGCGGTTTCCCTTCAACATCTCCACTGCATTTCCCCTGACTTCCTCCCTATCTTCAGCATGGACAATACTCAAAGAATCCATACTCAGCAATTCATCTTCGGAATAGCCAGTATATTTCTGGAACTGGGGATTAGTAAACTGAAACTTCCCGCCCTGTACAATGTAGATGCCGACAGGTGAGCTACTGGCCAGGGTTGTGAACAACTCCTCAGCCTGTTTGCGCTCGGTAATGTCAACAGTGACCCCTCTTAATCCAACAGTTTCATTGCCATGAATAACAGGAGAACCATATACGATTACCGGGAATGTGCTGCTGTCTTTTCTGAGTGCCGTGTATTCAATACCACCGAGGTCTTCCCCGTTTAATATCCTCAGGGTGTTCTCTATCATTCTATCCCGGTCCTCAGGAATGAACACCTGAACGGTATTCAAAGGCACATTAACATCCTCCAGAGTGTACCCGTGAGACTGAAGCCCCGCTTGGTTGACGAAGGTGAAAGTGCCTTCAGTGTCAATTTCCCACACGGTTTGCGGCAGAAGATTGGCTAAATCTCTGAATCTCTTCTGGCTCTCCCGCAGCACCTCCTCTGCCCGCTTTCGCTCGGTGATGTCCCTGAATAGCCCAAGTATTAATTTTCTCCCTGCAATGGTTACGGGTGCCGCGCTGATGTTTACCGGGACAATGGTGCCATCCTTTGTGATTACCTCACCATCATAATCTGCCATATGCCCCTTCTCAACATGGGCTGCAAACCGCTGGCGATAACCGTTGGTCACTTCTGGTGGGTGGAGTTCGGTTTGGTGCATGCCAATAATCTCCTCACGGGCACGCCCCAACAACACCTCAGCCCGCTTGTTTGTGTCTATTACATACCCCGTTTCCGTATCTGCCAGGAATACTGCGTCGTTGAGCTCGTCAAAAAGATTTCTATACCTCCCCTCGCTCTCCCTCAGTTCCTCCTCTGCCCGCCGGCGCTGTGCTAGCAACCTTGCTATCACTATGCCAAATACAATGACAGAAGCCGCTATCAGCACCACGGCATGCATGCCCTGAGCCGGCAGGTCAAAGCTCAGCGCTTCCCAAAATGTTATACCAGGGAAAGAGCTGGATACGAAAAGGGCATTCATTATCCAGATAAACAGCCCGAAAGCAATAAAAATACCAACGATTTTATATTCAATCTTCATAGCTCCCCTCCACAGTCACCACAGGCCTCACTTCTTACCGGGGTGTGTTTCTTCAGGTCGTAATACCAAGAAAGGTATTAACCGCCTGGACAATATCTGATTCGCCGAAGGGCTTGTTCATAACACCGAATGGACCCTCAGCCAGGACACGCGCCATCATTTCACTGTTTGGGTAGCCGGTAATGATGGTTACCGGCAACTGGGGCTTGATTATTTTTATCCGGCGGAAGACCTCTGCCCCGTCCATGCCCGGCATTCGGAGGTCGAGAAAGACCAGGTCAATGTCCCGCTGCTTCACCAGTTCCAGTCCTTCAGCGGCGGTCTCAGCAGTTATCACCCTGTGCCCCGAATCCTCCAGAACATCCTGAAATAGCATCCGGACTACCTCCTCGTCATCGATGACCAGGATGGTTGCCTTTGTCCCCACTGAATTCCGTTGTAGCCACTCATCAATTGAGGCACTGTTGAACCTCCACTGCTGGTTCACCTTGGTTGCCGGGATTTTGCCCTTCTTCAGCAGGCGGTATATAGTCTTTTTAGTTACACGTAAATACTGAGCCACTTCCTCAAGAGTCATTAACTCTGCCATATTATCGTCTTCTCCTTTCTAATTCCGGGTATACCAAAATTCGGCGGGTACTCATATGACACTAATCTACCCGCTGTGCACCAGGCCTGTGGGATTTACCTGAGTCGGTCCAGTCAGGGTATAGTTACTCCGGTTCTCTTCGAATCAAGGCTGGCTTTTTCCACCGACCACCGCTGAATCTCTTTCTTATTGATACCAAGCCGCCGGGCAATATCGACAGTTCTTTGAGTCACCATTTTAGAGTAGTTGAGGAACGGGTCAAGCAACACCTCAACGCCGCTGGCGATAGCATCCATTTCCGAAAGGCGCTTGCCGGTTGTGCGCCTGGCCTCCAGGGCGGTGCGTATGCTCGAATCCACCATATCCATATCAAAGGGTTTGACAATATAGTCTGAAGCCCCCAGTTTCATTGCCTCAACCGCGGTATCAACATCATTGACTGCGGTAACCATAATAATCGCCGGACCAGTCTGACCCAACAGCACCTCCCGCAGTACCTCCATTCCAGACATTCCCGGCAGCCTGATGTCCAGCAAAACCACATCGAAGTCCTGTGTCGTCATTTTGGTGAGAGCAGTATTCCCATCAAGAGCAGTGCTGCAAAGATAGCCGCGCTCACTCAGTTCATCATGGAGAAGGTCACATACTACCTGCTCGTCATCAACAATCAGTATACCCGGCCTCTTGTTAACCATTGGTTCCCTCCTTTAATTCGCTGACAACATTGGGTATGGCTGGTACTAGTTGTCTACTATAATACCTAATAGTCTACTAATGTCTATGCCATTTGTCAAGAGGCATCGGTTAAGAACCTGTCATTAATCTAAATAATGGGGCTTTTGCTGAAAGCCTGCTCAGAACAAGCTATGTGGTAACGCCGGTTGTCTCCAGGAATAGAAGACGTCTCTTCATATCAAGACCACCACCGAAGCCACCCAGCCCACCATCGCTGGTAATTACCCGGTGACAGGGGACGATAATTGCCAGCGGGTTCTTGCCCAGAGCCTGCCCTACCGCTCGTGCTGCCCCTGCTCTATTGATGTGATTAGCCACCCAGCCGTAACTTCTGGTTTCTCCGTATGGGATAAGCCTGGTTGCTTCCCACACCCCACGCTGAAAGGAAGTAGCTGCCGAGAGGTCGAGCCTGTCGGGAAAGGCTGCCTGATAACCGCCGAAGTATCTCCGCAGACGCTCGATGATGTCATTGAATGGGCCGGGAGACCATGTGGCATAATGCACCCTGTCACCCAGTAGCTCAAGCGCTTCTTGAGACGAGCTCTGGGGCAAGGTAGTACGCAACAGTCCCCTTGCCGAGCCCAGCATTCCTATCCAGCCCATATCGGTGCTGAATGTAACGTATATCAGACCATTGCTCATAGCTCCCACCGGGGAGTAAATCACAATTCAGCCGGTTTGAGCATCCTTCCTGGCATGCCGCCGACCTTCTGGTTAATCATTTATTTGACCTTTACCTGGATTATTATGTCGCCTTGCTGTCTGTCGGTTACCTTCCGGGCATTCCTCAGTCTAATCCTGGTGCCATTTCTTACTCCGGCGGGGATTTTTACCTTGAGTTTCTTCCCCTTGCGGGCCAGCTCCTTTTCCAGCCCCCTGGCAGCCTGCTCCTCATTAATAGTTATTTCGTAGTTTGCGTTCCGACCGGGGGGACGTTGAGCCTGACCAAACATTTCTTCCAGGTTACTTTCCCTGGGGACTTCAAATATTACCCTCTGTGGACCACCCCGCCGCCCGTACTGCCGGAACGAGAAATTCCTGCCCCTGAGGAAGTCACCGAATATATTGTCCAGAAAATCAAACCCAAGCCCGGCTCCCCCAAAGTCCCCCATCAGGTCTTCGAAGGTAGTCTGAGTAGCCTGGCTGCCGAAGATATCGCCGAGATTGCCAACAGTGCCAAACTGGTCGTATTGCTTTCTCTTCTCCGGGTCACCAAGTACGCCGTAGGCCTCATTTATCTCCTTGAACTTCTCGTTGGCCCACGTCTCCTTTCCCGGGTTGCGGTCAGGATGATACTGCATCGCCAGCTTCCGATATGCCTTCTTTATCTCCTCTTCGCTGGCGCTCCTTGGCACACTTAATATCTTGTAGTAATCCTTATAAGACATTGCTGCTTGTTTCCTTGACCTTGATATGGTCGGGCACCAACTGTTGTCAGGTAATTTGCCCTTCACTATCAGTATATCATACTGGTGTCACCGCTTATATTCCGTCTGCCTTAGTCAGGGCATGCCTTCAGACACGTTTATACCCGGGTAAGGTGTACTGATACACCAGATGAGCTTAATCCGTGAATCCTCTGAGGGTAACCCCCGACTGTCATTGCGAGGAGTCCTTCCCAGAAGGGCGACGTGGCAATCTCTTAAAATGGAGGCGGGATTGCTTCGCCCTTCAGTGGAATCCTTCCCAAAGGGAAGGACGCAATGACATGAAAATCAATGAATCCCATGTCAGCACCAGCAAGGTGAGCTTTTTGAATCTGGACTCACGGATTAGGGCGATGAGCACAGGTATTGACGTGCCCCATCGGCAGAGCTATAATCAAAAGTCAAGAATAAGGAAGAAAAAGTGGCGGTGGAAGAAGGGCCAGTGTTATTGCGTGATAGCCAAATTTTATTCAGCAGTTATGGAGGATAACCGGAAATGACCGAGGAACTGGGTAAGATAGAAAAACCAGCCGCTGAGTCCTTCAAGGAGGCACGCAAACTATATCTTGTACCCTTACTATTCACCGGAGAAGATGCACCCGCTGAATATATAGAGAAGTTCAACCGTTACTGGGAGCAAATAGGCCAGCATATCTCCAACCAGGAGTCGAAGGTAGGGAAGGTCAACCGGGTCTATCACGAACAAATTTCCCTCGGTGGCGATGAAGGGCTCGAGATGATGGAGAAACTCAGTCCCGCCAGTTGCCAGCTCACCAGCGAGAAATGCCAGAACGGCGCCGTCCTTGAGGCGACCGAGCTGGCAGAGCTAACTTACGAGTGTATTGACTGGGAGCGTTGCCTCCTTATCGGCTTCCTCAGCCAGAAGGTAGCCCAGGCGGTCTCAGAGAACTACCGTCAATCGTCGAGAAAGAGGTATGAGCATATTGCCGGCAGGATAGACGAGACGCTTCTGGCTAATGAGGTAGCAGTACTATTTATTCGGGAAGGGCACATGGTGCAGTTCCCCCAGGATATCGAGGTATTCAGCGTGGCTCCACCAGCCCTGGATGAGATTCACCGCTGGCTGCGGGAGAGGTCATCAACAGACACAAAGGGTGAGCCAGAAGAAGAGTAGCATCATTATATGAGCGGGGGTCAGTCTCCTGTTTCTCTGAGAAACTCCTCTACCTGCTTAACCAGGTTTTCGTTCTCCCCTTCCGAGAGCCTTAAGTTGCTCTCCAGCTTGCTGATACACTTATCAATTTCCGGAGAGTTAGCCCTCAGCCGACCCAACTTCTCGTTTTGCTTTCTAATCTCTTCATCAACATCGCTGAGGTCAATTAGCAAATCAAGCCTGCGGGAAAGGAATTCAAGGACTATCTTTTGCGCGCCGGGGTCATCTACGGCCAGCAGGTAGAAGGGGATAGGCACCCAGATATTAGCCGCCGGGATGTTTCTTGTCTTCGCTGTCCAGGAGAGGTAGGAATTGAGGGTAGGTTTCTGTCCGGGAGGCGATTCGTAATTCATATCTCTGGTTACCTGGTAACGGCTGAGAGCATCCTTGAACTCTGCTGAATTGGGCGTAGCGAATAGCTGGCGAGGGGCAGTATGAGCACCCAGGGCAACCATGCCGCCAATGGTATATAGCTCCTTTACGTGGCAGTTGTGCTGGGCAACATCCAGAATCAGGTTTAGAAATCTATACCATTCGTAGCCGGGCGGGGTACTCTTGAGAATTACCATTTCACTATCGGGGCAGGCATAGAATCTGGTTTCAGGGAACTGAACCAGGTCATTTTCAATCACCACTCCCCCCAGAGTGAAGAACTCGACAGGCTCAATCTCGCAAAATGACTGGCCACCGAGTTTTCTTATCAGATAATCAGTGACTTTCGCCCCTAAATGGCTGGCATCTAAATTCCAGCCAACAACCATGGACGGGCTTCGTAATACAGGCTGGCTGGAGAATTGAATGGGTTCTGTCATGCCCCCTTGTCCCCCTTCGTGAAGAACTCGTCAATGTGCTCCTTAATCCATTTCTCGTCCTCTAAGGTTATTGCTCCCGGCCTGGCCTGGATAATTTCCTTCCTTTGCTCAATCCTTTCTCTTATCTCCGGGGGGAATTGATTGTAGACGTTTTCAATAACGCTTCCCATCTGGCCAGCCATATCATCGAGGACATCCACATTAATACTAATGCCCATAATTGTCGCCAGAACCTCAAGCACAGATTGTGAAGCCTTTGGATAGGGAAAAGGCACCCGGGACAGGTAATCCGGTATCTCACCCATCAGGCAAACTCCTTCCAGCCCTCTCTTTCTGGCCATGCCTATCAAGAGACCATTTAAGCCGGTGATGTTACCCTGGCTGCCTCTGCCTTCAACCCGACTCATCGGTATGGTATTAACGTAGCTTCTCGCTTCAGTCACCAGCTCATCGGTAGTCGCCACTGCCCAGACTCTTGGCTTCAACATGTGGTGAGTCAGGGCAACGGCAGCACCCGAGGTGTACACTCTACGGCAGCCGAATCTTTCCGCCACATCCATAACAAGGTTAGCCATTTCATAGGCTTTCCCCCCTTCGGCATACAAACTCCCTCTTCCCGTGGGCTGTTCTTCCCCGATAAAGAACAGTAAATCCCTGTCTTCGAGCCTTTTGTAATAGAACGTATTGCTGGGAAACTCCATTTCTTCCAGCACACCTTCTCTGATTCTGACCTTGCTGGGGTAGAAGAAATCCCAGGGCTCTATTTCTCCCATCTCTTCAGCCTGAACCTCCTGACGTAAAGTGTTAACGGCCAGTATCCCGATATTCCCGATTCCCGGCCAGCCCACAAGCATCGTCGGTTTTTCAAGCTTCGGCTCTTTGTGAAGTCGTATCGCCAATAGCTGCCCCCTCTTCAATAACAACCTTCCACTAACTATTCTAGCTACATTACCACCAGGTCATCAGTGTAAAAATCGTCTACATCAATCTGTTCAGGTTCTGGATATACTTGTTTGTAGTTCGCAACTTTTTGGTGGAGGTTACTTAGGTCTCGTGATAATTTCTTCAAGGATTCCAACTCAGCGGAATCCTTTTGGATGGCGGTCCTGTGTATGTCCTCGTGGCTACGCTCCCTGCGCCAATGGAAAGCCGCTAGGATTGTACTAACAGCTGCCGCACCACCAAAAAACATGCATAGTAATGTACGATACCAAGATGGTTCCAAACCCAGCCAGAAATAACCTAAGCCGACAAGCTCAAGAATGATAACGATAATCTTAAACACCACAGGGGATTCACCTGGTCCTGTCGCACCTTCTTGCAGACTTTTTTCGTTCTGGCGGACGAATTCCTTCACCTTCACTATCCTTGCGGAAACCGTACCCTGAAGGCTTTCCAGTTGTCCGACGAGATTACGTCCGGTGGTCAAAGCCAATTCATACGCATGACGGTAATCCAAGTAGGTATTCTTTTCAATTAACCTGCATATGTGTTCTACTTCCTTCTTCAATTCCTTGGTGATAGCGGATGACCCATGGGTAGCCAATCGGGAGCCCATTTCCTCTGCTAAGTGTAACCACTGTCGACAGTCTTGAAGCATTTCCTGTGCTTTTTGCATTGCTTCACTTTTAAGTGTGCTTACAAGAGCTTCAATTGCTTCTCTCATGCCGGAAAAAGCTTCATCGGTCAATGCTCTCAGACAGTACCCCGGATCGAATTCTACCGCTTTTCTCAAGTTTGAGACTGCCTCTTCTTGCTTCCCCAGTAGACTGCAATACCGGGAAAGGTCATATACACACTCTATTAGCTTAGGCTCTAGACCTAGTGCCTCTTTCGCGGTCGAGTAGGCAGCTTCATTATTCCCCTGCAGGTGTCTTACCCTCGCCAGATGCCAGAGAGCGTACGCGGTATAGGATGTGGAGTGTGGGCGAGCATATTTCGCAGCTTTTTCATAACATTGCTGAGATTTGCTTAGTTTGTTCTTTTCCAAGTATATGTTACCCATGTTTTGATGGACAGTGAAGTCAGCGTAGTTCTTCTTTACTGCCTCAGCAAAATCCTGCAGAGCCTCATCCGTCCAGCCGTTCCGATAAGCGGACTCAGCTCTGCGTCTGATTTCCCGTGTCTGAGTTTCTAGTGGTGCCTCCAGAATCTGTGCAATCTTCTTCAGCTGTCCCCTCTGAAGTTCTAAGTGATGCACTACATCAGATATGCCCCACTCAAACGCAGAAGCTAGTATGTTTAGGCCACTCTCTATGCTGTCAGAAGCGGCAGCAAAATAGTACTGTGTTCTGTCCTCCATACGCTGGAGCGTCAAGTTGATTGAGTCAGTGCCTCCCACGACGTCCTTTACACGCCGGTCGACTGAAACCAGCTTCTGGTTCAACAGTGCTATGTGCTGCTTTGTGGTCCTTTCTAGCATCGCCTGCTCCAACGGTCTATTAAGTATATCCAGTCACTTACTAGAATAATAGGACAAGGCACATTGAATTTGCAAGCAGTACTTTTCTCTCAAGCCGTTCGTTTGCCACCAGATGTGCCGAATTCTGAATATGTTGCCTTCCAGTCTGCGTTACAACGTGGAGTGGAAATATTACAAGCAGCTCCAGTAATCTTTCAGGTAGTTTTTGACTTCCGCCACTACCTCTCTGGTCTCTTCAAACGAGGGGTCCACTTGAAATCTCGCAGGGACTGGCTCCGGCTCCTCTACAGAAACATCAAAGTCGGCAAATCCCGAAATCAACGCCAGCCAGGCATAGGGCAGCACCTCTTTGTTATAGCCGGAGGCAATCAGGTCAATATGCCTACCCTGGCAAATTTGAGCGATTTCCTTCACCCGCTCACCAATCATCCTGAACCCGTTTACTGGCAGCCCCAGGTTTGTTAGACCGTCGTTGAAGTGAGGGTCTGAGCCGCCGTTGCGGATAACAATCTGGGGCTGGAACTCAGCAGCTACCGGCTGGACAATTTCCTCGAAAGCCAGCTGATAGGAATCATAGCCGGCATAGACTGGCATGGGGATATTTATGGTGAATCCCTTCCCTTCCGCTAGACCTGTATCCCGGGCAAAGCCGGTTCCAGGATAGATAGTCCTGGGGTCCTGGTGAAGGTCAATAAATAGCACCCGCGGATTTGAATAGAAGTATTCGCTGGTGCCGTTTCCTGCGTGGGCATCGGTGTCCAGGACCAGGACTCTTTCCAGACTGTACCTTTCCATCAGGTATGTAGCCGCAAAAGCCACGTCGTTATAGATGCAGAATCCTTCACCGTAGCCTCTCCCAGCATGGTGCATACCTCCACCAAGGGAGACCACCTTTTCATAGTCGCCAGATTGTATCAAGTCGGCAGCCAGCTTTGCCTGCCCGATTATCAACCTGGCCGCCTCCTCCAGCTTACCGGGCTTACCAACTGGCATATTGTCAGCCGAATGGTACCTGTGGAACCTGCTATCAATGCTCAGACCCAGGTGCGCCGCCTGGTAAAACTGACTGGTAGAGTTGATATACTCCTGCTCGCAGATTCTCAACAGGTCTTCATCGGTTGCCCATTCAGCCCGGAGAAGCCGGTAGTTGTCGTCTTCCGGCAGGCTTTCCGCCAGAAACCGGGGGAATATCTCATATCGGTCACCCCGGAAAGGATGACCTGGTCCAAAGTCATACTCCTTAAGCTCTTCCCGGTACAGAATTGCTATTGCCATGGTTTACCCTCACACTAAGGATAGAATGCTTCACTGCCTCTTCCGCTTCGGCAAAGGAATCCGGTCTTCATCAAGTACCCACAAGATACCACATTCTTTTCCCTTCCGTATACCTGTTCGTGCAGGAGGCAGATGACAATTACCGAGGGAACTACTACCAAAAGCGGGATATATGGTAAAGTGGATACCTGTTTCGCTGTATCATGCTCCCTATATGGCTCTGGAGAGCGTAGAATATATTACAGAGGGATAGCGAGTTGCCAAAATGAAAAATGTATGTTAATCCTCATTATAATTCTTGCCACTATAGTTCTGAGTTGCCAAAGTGAAGAACCAGATACCCCTGAGATGACCGCTCCCGAAGTTTGCCAATATGTAACACAAGCATTGCCCGATAAGTATGTGTATGAACTCCCCACGCTCCGTATAGAGTATAAGTACCAGGCTAAGAGTGCAACCTACAAAGGTTCGGGTGTGTGGCGGGTGCAGGTAGTAATAGAAGGGGAATGGCAGAGGTTATACGAAGGTCAGTGGTCATTCTTCCGAATGAGAAAGGCACCAGATAAACAAGCCTGGTATTACGCCTTTAATGAGAGCACAGGGGAAGTAACCAGAATCAAGTAGGTTTGAGGGGGTCACTCATTTTAGGGAGGTATTGAGCCATTTAGTTCGCAGAATTGAACCGCTCAAGCATTGTTAAGTGTTTTTGGGGACAATTTCGTAAAATTTTCGTAAAGTTATTAAAATAATTGGCAATAGGACTTGACAAATGGTATCATTAGTGATACCGTTATAAATAGATAGATGGGTTCCATAGAAGATATAGTTAAGCAAATGGCGGGGAACCCAAAGGGTGTAAGATTTGATGACCTTTGTAAAGTTTGCAATTCTTACTTTGGGAAACCTCGCCAGAAGGGGAGTCATCACATATACAAAACACCTTGGCGGGGTGACCCTAGAATAAATATACAAAACGATGACGGCGAAGGTAAACCCTACCAAGTTAGACAGGTTTTAAGAGCCATAGAAAAAATGGAGGAACCAAATGGCAATAGACCTAACAACAAAAATTGACTGCTATACCTATCGAGTTACCTGGTCTGAAGAAGATAAGGAGTATGTGGGCTTGTGTGCTGAGTTCCCTAGCCTAAGTTGGCTATCGGCTAGCCAAGAAGCAGCTTTACAGGGTATATTATCTGTGGTAGCAGAGGTCATTTCAGATATGCAGTCTAGTAACGAACCTATCCCCCAACCACTCGCAATTAAGCGTTATTCAGGTCAGTTCACAGTTCGTATACCACCAGATGTGCATAGAAATCTTGCTATACAAGCAGCAGAAGCCAAGGTCAGCATCAATCGCCTTATTAGCGCCAAACTGTCTGCATAGTAAATGAGGTGTGCTTACTTACCCCGCCAAGTCTACCTAGCTCCACGGTTTAAATTCAAATTGACCCACTACCCGCATCCCGATTGTATTGACACCTAGTTTGCTCTTACCCTATGATAACATTGAAGGTGCGAGTAATGGTAAGGGGCAAAAGCATAAACATTGAGGGGACTGTGCCTGTAGCAAGTGGTCACCTTGAGGGTATCCGGTCTTCACAGGGCACCCCGGTCTGACACAGCCCGCAGCCGGAATAGTCACCAATATAGCCCTCGCCGTGGGCGCCTTCCATCCAGGGTCTCTGCTTTACGAACATAATCTCGAAGCACTTCTCCTTATCGTGACCCTTCTCGGTGATAGCACCGTAGGGACAACGCTCTATACATTTTCGGCACGAGCCGTCCACGTAAAAAAGGCAGTTAGCCAGGTGGTTGGGGTACGGCCTAGGACTGGCAGGCAGCTTGAGGTCAGTTACCACACTGCCGCAGCGCATGGCTATGCCTCTGGGAGTTATGAAGCCGTCACTGAGGCTAAACGTACCCAGCCCGGCAGCATAGGCAATGTGTCGTTGCGACCAGCTGGAGGCGAGGCCATTGGAGAGCCGTTTAATGCCGTAGAATGGCGCCAGCTCAGGAGCTACCGCGTGCTGCCCCATCTGCTCCAGCAGGGATACCAGATAGCGTGATAGCTCAAGATTGAAATCCTGGCCGTCCCAGCGGGTATGGTTCCACCTCAGAGAAGGACCTTCGGTCTCCCTGCGGTTGCTCAGCCTTGTTTTCCTGGCGATGGGCAGCACCCAGGACATAACGCTAACGGTAGGCAACTCCGACCTGTCCTTGCCCGGAATCTCAGTGAGTTGCTTCCTCAATGCCTCCCGTGGTGTAAGGTGGAATTCCCCGATTACGGTCTTGTACTCGGTGAAAATGGGGTCTTCCCCGTCGGCAAACCCCACCAGTGGCTCATCGAATATTGGAGTACCACTAAAAGCCCGCAGGCGG
>CAZXWQ010000040.1:0-13240 GCA_964644545.1 uncultured Dehalococcoidales bacterium
TCCTACTCCTCCACCACCACTGGCTCCGGCTGCCTTTACTATCAGTAACCTGGTCATAACCCCGGCTGAGGTCGATATCGGAGATACCGTAACCATCTCCCTGCAGGTTACCAACACCGGCGGCCTTGAAGGCACCTATGAAGTAACCCTCAAGATAAACAATGTGACATTGGAGACTAAAGAGGTAACTCTGGACGGTGGTGCCAGCCAGACTGTGACCTTCACTACATCCCGTGATACCGCCGGACCCTACGTCGCAGGTGCTGATGGCCTATATGGAACGTTCAGGGTCAAGGCACCACCACCACCACCATTATTTAACTTCTGGGTCATTGGCGGTATTGTTGTTGGTGTCATAATTATCGCCGTTGTTGTCTGGTTTATTATCACACGCCGCCGGGAATTTCGGAATAATGTGCATTACATAGGTTGAATGTAAATACTAATAATTGAGGTTGATTAGCTAACCACAATTTTGATACAATCAGGTCACCAATGCACAATAGCTGGAGTCTATGTGACCGGGTGAGATATGCAATTACATAAGGGAGGAGTAGTAACTCCTCCCTTTGGTTCATAGCACATACAATTTTTAAAGTATTGAGACGAAATATGTTCCCGAGAAAGATTGTCTGGTACTCAATGGCTCTCCTGATTTCCGTGGTTTGCCTGTTTACCCTTAACACCAGTCCGGTATTTGCCCAGAGCGTTGACGACTATTTTGAATACACCTACCAAATAAACCTCAGCAAGACCAGCATTAGCGGTGACGAGCCTTTCTCCGTCACGGTAACTGGCCAGGCGACCTGCAAGAAAGACTTGCCACTGGATGTAAGTGAAGCGTATATCGTCGGCCGGATTATCGCCCAGCACCGGACTACCAGAAATGAAATACTACTTAACCCCGAATACCGCCTCGAAATAAAACCCTTTCCCTCAAAAGAGGGAGACACCGCTGAAGACACCGTGGTTGTGGGCCTGTCATTTCCCACCGGCAGTGAGTCCGGTACCTACAACATAATCGGCCAGCTTATTGAAGCCAAAGTCAAGTTCGTTATATGGTGGGATGTTACAAAACTGTTCTCCATACCTGAAACCCAGGCAATAGGTACGGTTACCTATGAGGCATCAAGTGGTGGCAGTAGTGGTGGCGGCGGAGGCGGCGGTACCACAGAGCCAGATAGTGATTTATCTGACTCTATAGATAGCAACGGCAGGTTTAGCCGGGAGGTCACTGTTGAATCCGCTAACAATAAGGTTGAGCTGACCATCGCGGAAGGCACCATAGGTCTCACTGCCACAGGAAAACCGCTCAGCGAGATAACCATCACCGGGATGGAAGAGTCACCATCTCCACCGGAACACCACGGCAGTATCGGGCTCACCTACCAGCTGGGACCTGATGGTGCTACCTTTGACCCACCGATAACCGTCACCTTCGCCTACAACGACTCCTCTATTCCGGACGGTGTTCCTGAGGAGAAGCTGGCTCTTGCTTTCTGGGAATCAGCCATTGGCGAGTGGGTCAAGCTGGATTCAGTTGTCAACTCTACCGATAACATTATCACCGCTGAAATAAGCCACTTCACCCCGTTCACTATCCTTGTTTCCACTCGACAGGCATCTTTAGTCGTAACTGACCTCTCAATAACCCCTGACGAAGTTTATATCGGGCAAACGGTAACCATCAGCGTTCTGGTTACCAATACCGGCGACTTTGCAGGCTCCGATAACTTGACCCTCACGATAAACAATGTGCTGGTAGAGACCAGGGAAGTAACCCTGGCTGGTGGTGCCAGCCAGACGGAAACCTTCTTCACTTCCCGGGATGTCGCCGGGACCTGCGTCGTAATTGTTGATGGCCTCTCTGGAACATTTGGAATTAAGAAATCGGCGCTGGCTAATTTTACTATCAGCAATCTATCCATCAATCCGCTCCAGGTTGATATCGGAGAAGCGGTTACCGTCAGTGTCCGTGTCACCAATACTGGAGAAAGCTCTGACACCTATGAAGTGAACCTGAAGATAGATGACGTGGTAGTAGATAGCAAGCGGGTAACCCTGAATGGAGGTGACAATGTAATAGTACCCCTGACCGTATCCAGGGATAGCCCCGGAACCTACACCGTTTGTGTCGATGACAGGGTGGGACAATTTATGGTCAAGGAACCATCCGTTCCACCCGAGCCGAAGCCGGCTGCGTTTACTGTCAGCCGCCTGACAATATCTCCCACCGAGGTTGAGATTGGTGAGAAGGTAACCATTAGCGTTTTCGTTGCCAATACCGGTGAGCTCTCCGGCAGTTACCGGGTAACCCTTAAGATTAATGATAGAACGGTAGCTACTGAGGATGTAACCCTTGAAGGCGAGACCAGCCGGGAGGTACCCTTCACCGTAACCGAAAATGTCGCCGAAGCCTACTCTATAAACGTAAATGACCTGCGTGGTACGCTTGTCGTCAATGCACCATCGCCCATAGTCAAACCTGCTTACTGGTGGCTCATTGGCACTATTGTTGGCGGCATCATAGTTGTCGCTGGAGTTACCTGGATTCTGCTCAGACGCCGCAGGGCTTAGTACCACTCCGGGCCCCTGTCAACAAACCCCTCTTATCACAAAAGCATGACTGCCTGCACAGACTGCTCAGCTACTAGATATCGGCATGATAGCTCTGCAGTGACCTCACTCCTGACGTACCCCCACGATATGCGGCAATCCCCTTTACCGCTGCTGCTGCCGCCGCCAGTGTCGTTATATAAGGCACCTTGTATGTTATCGCCGCCTTGCGGATATAGGAATCGTCATACTGGCTCAGCTTGCCGCTCGGCGTATTGATAACCAGTTGAATCTCACCGTTCTTGATGCCGTCCACAATGTTCGGCCGGCCCTCGTGCATCTTCAGGATTATTTCCGACTCTATGTTATGGCTGGCTAGAAACTGCTGGGTACCTCTGGTTGCTTTTATCTTGAACCCAAGCTCCACAAATTGCTCCACTATCTCCGCTAGAACAGGCTCATCCTTGCTCCAAACGGTTACCAGTACCGTGCCTTCCGTCGGCAGTACCTGTTGCGCCGCCTCCTCTGCCTTAAAAAATGCCAGCCCAAAGGAACTGGCAATGCCCAGTACCTCACCCGTCGACCGCATCTCCGGCCCCAGAATAGGGTCTACCTCGGGAAACATCGGAAACGGGAAAACCGCCTCTTTGACCCCGAAATGCGGGATAGCCCGCTGCGTCAAACCAAGCTCAGCCAGCCTCTTACCCAGCATTATCTGAGTCGCCACCCGCGCCATCGATACATTACACACCTTTGAGACCAGCGGCACTGTGCGCGATGCTCTCGGATTCGCCTCCAGTATGTAAACAACATCCCTGGCAATGGCATATTGTATGTTCATCAGGCCCACGACATTCAGGTCGTGCGCAATCTTCCTGGTGTAGTCATTAATGGTATCAATGTGCCTGGCAGGTATACTCACCGGTGGAATCACGCACGCTGAATCACCGGAATGCACACCAGCCAGCTCAATGTGCTCCATCACCGCCGGCACAAAGGCATCCGTCCCGTCGGCAATGGCGTCCGCCTCTGCCTCGAGTGCATTCTCAAGGTACTTGTCAATCAATATAGGCCGGTCGGGAGTAACGTTCACCGCTGCAGCAACGTACTCTCTCAGCATCTCCTCATCATGGACTATCTCCATACCGCGTCCACCCAGTACGTAAGACGGCCGCACCATTAAGGGATACCCGATTCGCTCAGCCACAACCATCGCTTCTTCAAGATTAATCGCCATCCCCGATTCAGGCATGGGAATACCAAGCTCCCGCATTATCTTACGGAAACGGTCCCTGTCCTCGGCAAGGTCTATTGTCTCCGGCGACGTACCCAGTATCTTCACACCAGCCTCAGCCAGTTCGCCGGCAATATTAAGCGGAGTCTGACCACCGAACTGTATAATGACCCCCTCCGGCTTTTCCTTCTCGTAGATACTTAGCACATCCTCAACCGTTAACGGCTCGAAGTAAAGCTTGTCCGACGTGTCGTAGTCCGTGGAAACTGTCTCCGGGTTACAGTTAACCATAATTGTCTCATATCCCTCGTCACGCAGTGCATAAGCAGCATGGACACAACAGTAGTCAAACTCTATCCCCTGTCCGATGCGGTTCGGTCCACCACCCAGCACCATAACCTTCCGCCGGGTACTGCTTGTGGTCTTGTCCGGCGCATTATATGTTGAAAAGTAGTAGGCCGCATTTTCCACACCGCTTACCGGCACAGGCTCCCACCCTTCAACCACCCCAAGGGAGATACGTCTCTGGCGGATTTCTTTCTCCGGCACACCAAGGAGCTGCGATAGATAACGGTCAGCAAACCCGTCCTTCTTAGCCTGAATCAGTAAATCATCCGGCAGCCCCTTCCCTCGGTACTGCAAAATCTTCTCTTCCAGTTCAACAAGCTCTTTCATCTTATTGATAAACCACGGCTTAATATACGTTTTCTCGTATAACTTCTGCACATCAACACCCCTGCGCAGTGCCTCGTACATTATGAACTGCCGCTCACTGGACGGCTCGTTAAGCATGTCCATCAGCTCCCCCACTGGTTTCTCATGAAAATCTTTGGCGAAGCCAAGACCGTAGCGCCCGTTCTCCAGGGAACGAATCGACTTCTGAAATGCTTCTTTATAGGTCTTACCAATGCTCATCACCTCGCCCACTGCACGCATCTGCGTCCCCAGCTTATCTTCAGCATCCCTGAACTTCTCAAAAGCCCAGCGGGCAAACTTAACTACCACGTAATCACCCGAAGGTGTATATTTCTCCAGAGTCCCCTCTCGCCAGTAAGGAATCTCGTCCAGGGTTAGCCCGGCGGCTAGTTTGGCAGAAATCAGTGCGATTGGGAAACCGGTTGCCTTGGAGGCCAGTGCTGACGAACGCGAAGTCCTCGGATTTATCTCAATCACCACCACCCGCCCCGTCTTCGGGTCATGAGCGAACTGAATATTGGTACCCCCTATTACTCGTATCGCCTCCACAATCCGGTAAGAGTACTCCTGGAGGCGCTTCTGAAGCTCCTCATCTATCGTAAGCATCGGAGCCGTGCAATAAGAGTCACCCGTATGCACACCCATAGCATCTACATTCTCGATGAAACACACCGTTATCATCTGGTTCTTGGCATCACGCACAACTTCCAGCTCCAGCTCTTCCCACCCCAGAACTGATTCCTCTATCAGCACCTGGCCGATAATACTGGCGCTAATCCCCCGGCTGGCAACAACGCGTAGCTCCTCTACATTGTAGACCAGTCCTCCGCCAGTTCCGCCCATGCAGTAGGCAGGACGGACAACCACCGGATACCCGAGCCCTGCCGCCACCCTTTCTGCATCCTCAACACTGTAGACTGACTCGCTTTCCGGCATATCTAAACCCAAACGGCTCATCGTTTCCTTGAATGCAGTACGGTCCTCACCCCGCCGGATGGCATCAATCTCAACGCCAATTACCTTAACCCCATACTTGTCGAGCACCCCGGAGCGCGCCAGCTCAGCACTGAGGTTAAGCCCCGATTGCCCCCCCAGGTTCGGCAGCAAAGCATCAGGCCGCTCCTTCTCAACAATCTTGGTCATTGCTTCCAGATTGAGCGGCTCAATATATGTAACGTCTGCCATCCCGGGGTCGGTCATGATGGTCGCCGGATTGGAATTCACCAGCACTATTTCATAGCCCTCTCCCCGAAGAGCCTTACAGGCCTGGGTTCCAGAGTAGTCAAACTCACAGGCCTGCCCTATCACAATCGGCCCCGACCCAATTATCATCACCTTCCTGATGTCGTCTCTGCTCGGCATGTTGTTACCTCTTCCGCTATTTAATATAAATTATAGCACAGTGCCTTGTTTGCTGATAATTTCAAAATGATTTTTCAATAAATAAAGCCATTTATCATTCCCCCGATTGATATAGTTCAGATAGATGCGTGACACTCCAAAGTATAATGCCTATCGTGGTTGTAAGCTCAGGATAAGCCTCAGCACTTCTCTTATGCCATTGCGAGGCATGGCAGTAATGTGTCACTAATCATATGAACGAGAACACTGACTTGATGCTCAAGCAGGATTGGATTATAGTGTAGAGGTACACCAGAATTCCCAGCATGGTATTGGAGGTAAAACAGTGGTTGACCTGGATAATATTGCCATTTACCGTCAGCTTGACCCCTCAGGAATGCTCGGCCATCTGCATCAATTCCCCGAGCAGTGCCAGCGGGCATGGGACAGGGTTATGAGCCTCACCCTACCCCAGGAATATGCCTGCATAGATAAGGTCGTCATCCTGGGCATGGGCGGCTCTGCCATTGGCGGCGATATAGTCGGCCGTCTCGCCCTGGCGGAATCCAATGTACCCGTCTCGGTGAACCGCGATTATAGCCTGCCCCGGTTTGTTGATGAGAACACGCTGGTCATTGCCTCCAGCTATTCCGGCAATACTGAGGAAACCCTCTCCGCCTTCACGGAATCACTCCAGACCCCTGCCCGGAAGCTCGTACTCACCACCGGCGGCAAGCTTAAGAGTTTAGCCGATGAGCAGGGAGTCCCTGCCATTACTATCGATTACCAGTCACCCCCCAGAGCCGCCTTCCCTCACACCTTTCTATCTCTCGTGGGCATTTTCCAGAAACTAAGCCTCCTCGGAGATAAATCATCAGATTTTCAGCAAGCTCTACGGACTTTGAACACACTCTCACCAGATTTTGCCGAGAGCACTCCCCTTGTCAACAACCCGGCAAAGCAAATAGCTTCCAGGCTATCGGGACGTATTGCCACCGTCTATGGAGCCGGCTTCCTCTCCGAGGTAGCCCGGCGCTGGAAGACCCAGTTCAATGAGAACAGCAAGACCTGGGCATTTTTCGAGTTTCTCCCCGAGCTCAATCATAATGCTGTGGTCGGTTACCAGTTCCCCCCTCAGGCAAAAGAAAACATACTTGTGCTATTACTTCGCTCTCACCTGCTCCACCCCCGAAGCCTGCTTCGCTATGAAGCTACCGCGCAACTACTGGCTAACAATGGAATACCCCACGAATTCGTGGAAGCCACCGGGGAAACTGCCCTGGCGCAGGTGATGTGTCTGACTCTCTTTGGCGATTATGTAAGCTTCTACCTTGCTATGTTAAATGAAGTTGACCCCACATCTATAGATACTATAGACTATATTAAGAAGTATCTTGCCCAATCCCCCTGGGTGCCGCACGTTCCGTACCGGTAGCGCCAGAGGGAGATTTATATTTTTACCTCCTTGCAGCTAACCTTTTCATTAAATTAGCGTTATAATAAGAAGGATAATTGTGTGCATAAACTCATAGAAAGGTTTGGGTGGACTTGATGAGAATCCCGAAAAAGATATTACTCCTGCTCCTGGCATCGTGCTTGGCCGGCGTACTTCTGGTGGGTTGCGGTTCCGAACCGGAATCGGAAACCGTAACCGAAGACCAGATTATTACCGTCCAGCGAGGTGACCTGATAATAGATGTCATCTCCAGTGGCAACCTGGCACTTTCACGTAAAGAGGACCTCGCCTTCGAGGTAGCAGGTACGGTTGAAGCAGTACTGGTTGAAGAGGGAGATGTCGTCGAAGAAGGACAGGTGCTGGCTAAGCTGGATATTTCCGAATGGGAAGACAATATTGAAGTCCTGGAAGACAACGTAACCGCAGAGGAACGTGACCTGGTCCAGGCACAAATCAACCTGCAAACCGCCGAGCAAAACCTGAAAAACTCCCAGGATAGTGAAGCCACCAAGGAACTTGCCTTACTAAACGCTCAAATAAGCCTGGACACTGCTGAATATAACCTCGGCATAGCAGAACGCACCATTATCCCGCTGGAAGCGGAGGATGCGCAACAGGCTGTAGATGAAGCCAAGGCTCGTCTGGATACTCTCCTTGAACGCCTGGATGAAGCTGAAACAGATGAGGAGAGGCAGACATGGACAAGTCTGGTCACATATGCACAAAGAGAACTGAGAGCGGCTTATGCCGCGCTGGATGCAATACTGGGTGATTATGATTCAGAGGAGCTTGATATAAAGAGGAAACAAATAGAGGCCGCCGAAATGTCGTATGCTCAAGCTCAAAAAGCCCTTGATGATATAGCTGACGATGTGGCGGTAAAGGAACTGCAGCTTACACTCGCCCAGGGCAACCTCGTGGATGCACAGAAAGCACTGGAGGATGCCGGAGAAGCGTTAGAAGAAGCCTTGGAAGATAGCCCCGAGATTATTGCTCCCTTTGATGGCTTCATCACCAAGGTGTTTGAGGAAGTTAAGGGTGGTGAAGAGGTGCTCAAAGGCACCGTAGCCGTACAGCTTGCCGACCCCAACAAGTTCGAAGCCGATATCCTGGTCAATGAGATGGATATCCTGCAGGTAAAGCCGGGGGGAGAAGCCCGGGTAGAGGTCGAAGCCATGCAGGGAGTAAGCTTCCCTGCCGAAGTTACCCACATCTCGCCTACCGCCACCATTCAATCGGGCGTTGTGAACTACGAGGTAACTGTCGAACTGGCGTCACTGATACCACTGGAAACAACAACATCACTTAAAGAGCAGGGCCAGACCGGTGTAAGCCTGGAGCGGTTATACCAGGTGCTGGACAAAGCCGTCGAAGACGGTAAACTTACCCGCCAGGAAGCAGATACCTGGAAAGCAAGCTGGGAAGAGAGAGCCAGTGACTTATCTCAGGAACAGTTAGACGAGGCAGTAGAAGGCCTGGCACAACTCCTCGAGAACGCTACCAGAGAACAGATAGAGCAAATGCAGCAGAGTATCAAACAGGCAACCGAGAACCTTACCGAAGAGCAAAAGCAGCAGTTGCAGGAGCGCTACAGGGAGGGTTCTGCCACCCGCCAACAGCCAGAAGACATACTACAGCAGGGAGAAGTTCAACTCAGGGAAGGACTCACCGTCACCGTGAGCATAGTAATAGAGGAGAGGAAAAACGTGTTCCTCGTGCCTAACAAGGCAATTATAGCTCAGGGGAAGGACTCCTTTGTTCGAGTTATGAAAGACGGCACTATTGAGCAGCGCTCGGTGCAGACCGGCCTCAGCGACTGGCAGTCCACCGAGATAACAGAAGGCCTCAGTGAAGGTGAACAGGTGGTTATTTCCAAAACAACCAGTACATCAACCACCCAGGAATCAAGTAGACCCCGCGGTATGTTCGGTGGGGGGGGGTAAGCCGGTCAGATGATTCGCCTGCAGGATATAACTAAGGTCTACCCCATGGGTAAGAGAGAGCTGGAGGTGCTCAGGGGGATAAACCTGCACATCGCCATTGGCGAAATGGTTGCTGTTATGGGACCCTCCGGCTCGGGCAAGTCAACCATGCTTAACCTTATTGGCTGTCTGGATACGCCAACCTCAGGTAGCTACTACCTCGAAGATAGAGAGGTGAGCCGCCTCAGCAGCGGGGACCTTGCCCGGGTGAGGGGTCAGAAGATTGGCTTCGTCTTCCAGACCTTCAATCTGCTGCCCCGTGTCTCCGCGCTCGCAAATGTCGAACTCGGCCTGAGATACGCCAGTGGCGGTGACCACCAGAGCGCTATGGCAGCACTGGAAAGAGTTGGCCTGGCTGACCGGGCTAAGCACCGCCCCACTGAACTCTCCGGAGGAGAACAGCAGAGGGTCGCCATCGCCCGCGCCCTCGCCAAGAACCCGCCCCTTATTCTCGCCGATGAGCCTACCGGCAACCTGGACAGCCGCTCCGGCGAAGAAATAATCTCCATCCTCACCTCATTACACGACGAGCAGGGCATTACCCTGCTCATGGTAACCCACGACCAGAACATTGCTCACCACTGCCAGCGTATCATACACCTCATGGATGGCCTGGTAGTCGAAGAGGAAACCGTATGAAAAATTGGCTTGCGTTCCTATCGGGCGCCTGGATAGGTGTCGCCACTCACAAGCTTCGCAGCTTCCTTACTGTCCTGGGAATCGTTATTGGCGTCGCCGCCGTGATTGCCCTCATGTCCATCGGTAGAGGCGCTGAGGCATCCATCATGGCAAGTATCGAAAGCCTCGGTTCAGACCTCGTCTTTATCCAACCCGGAGTAGCTTCCCAGGGGGGGGTCGCTGGTGCGGCTGGTAGTGTTGCCACCCTCACTCTTGAAGATGCGGCGGCAATAAGTGAGCAGGTCCCCTATATAGCTTACGCAGCCCCCTCCTTCTCAACCGCACTCCAGGTAGTCGTTGGTGACCAGAATATGCGTGCCCGCGTCACCGGCATAACCCCGGATTATCAGCAGGCCTATAATTTGGAAATCGCCGATGGTGTTTTCATCTCTGAATATGAGTATCAGCGCGGCACAAGGGTAGCCGTACTTGGCCCCAATGTCAGGGATACCCTCTTTAACGAAAATGACCCCATCGGACAGACGGTACGCATGGGTTCTAATATTGTCCGCGTCATTGGTGTCCTCGAAAGCAAAGGAGAGTCCATGCTCTCCACTGATGACGCCATCCTTATTCCATTGACCACTATTCAGCAGATGGTTGCCAAGCCAAGAACCAGCCGCGGCGAGCGGGTGGTCAGCTCTATAACGCTCTCGGTAAGTGAGCAGGGGCACGCCAGCTATGTCAACGACGAAATTACCAGCGTGCTCCGCTCCCGCCACCAGCTTGGCCCTGGTATCGACGATGACTTTAGAATTACCTCCATGGAGGAAATAGCCACTATGGCCTCGGAAGCGCTGGGAACGTTCACTATCCTTCTGGGTGCTATTGCCGCCATTTCATTGCTGGTTGGTGGTATCGGCGTAATGAATATTATGCTGGTGTCAGTAATCGAAAGGACCAGAGAGATAGGCATCCGTAAGGCTCTCGGAGCCAGGGAGTACCACATATGGGGTCAATTCCTCATTGAAGCGGCGCTACTCACCTTCACCGGCGGTATCATTGGAGTGGCTTTCGGCTGGGGAGGCTCCATCCTGGCCTCTAACCTGATTCCCATGATAAACACCCTGGTCTCCGCTGACATCGTAATTCTGGCAGTAGGGATTTCGGTCGGAATCGGCCTCTTCTTCGGATTCTACCCTGCCTGGCACGCCTCCCGCCTCAACCCAATCGAGGCACTTCGCGCCGAATAACCCCCGTCATTGCGAGCCCTTCCACTAAAGGGCGAAGCAATCTCTACTCTCTATCATGTAACACTCACCCAGGAAAACAGCTTATCGGCTATTATTCCGGCAATCGGAGCGAAGAAAAAGGTGCATCCCAGACGTATCAGGGTGAATTTCCACCCCATGATACCTATCTCCATCGGCAACCGCGAAAATGCCAGCAATGACCACCCCGTTATCAGTGCCACCATAGTCCCCACTCCCGCTCCTACCCGCAGGAGACCCGCGGCTATTGGCAAACTAACGAACGGACCACCCGGCAGGCAACCACCAACCACCGTCCCTATCAGAATCCCGCGCCAGCCCGATTCTCCACCCACCCATGCCGATATCGCCTCCGGTGAAATAAGCTTCGGGATAATACCAGCAATAATCATCGCGAAAACCAGCAGCGGCGCCATCTGCCACAACATATTACCCGATGCCTTCAGCCCCCCCGTCAACTGCTCCACTCCCCCCCTGTGATACGCCAGAAAAATAAACACAACCGCCAGCACAGCCATTACTATCGTCGGAATAAGCATTTGCCTGAACCCCCCTCTTCTTTGCATTCTTACACCTCGCTACTCGTTTCCATCAGGATATTCCTCTATCATTCAGCATGCTGTTTAGCGCATCATACTTATGACTTGCCAGCATTGTCAATACCCCCTAACAAAATATTACCCCCTGTCTATAAACTGACAGGGGGCATAATCCACTTGCCATAACTACATAACAATTCACGCTTGACTACACTTGAATTGTTATCTTGTTTTTATTTCTACTTTTACCACCAGTAAATACATCTGCCCGCGCGCCCTGGAAACAGGACTACCCTGAATTATAGCCGGACTTAAATGCCCACCGCGCAACCAGGGGCACGCACCATCAGAACTGGCACACATATAGACCGGAGAATCCTGTCGGCGATACTCCCCCACACCCACCGGCTGACTCCAGAACGACCATGAGTGGCAATAACAACAAGGTCAACCTCGTTTTTCTCTGCATACTCCGCTATCTCATCAACGACATGTCCCCCGTAAAGCACCTCTGATTCTGCCTTAATCCCGGCGTCCCTTAGACCCTTCACCACTCCGTCAAGGTACTCACTGGCGACCTTCATACTATCCGCTTCCAACCGCTGCCGCTCCTCAGGGCTCAAGCTCGACTCCACCCCACCATATAAGTGAAGCGGCGATATCACGCGGACAACTGTGACTTTGCACTCATCGTGCCTTTCGGCAAGCGCTTCCACATGAAGAAGTACACACTCAGCAAGTTCCGAGCCGTCCAGTGGTACCAATATGTGTTGATACATTTTCCCCTCCTCTGTATAGCACTAAATGGAGATATACACAGCCTTATTCTATAACCCTTGATTTTAGTAAATGGGAACCATTATCAAGAGCCGGCAGAGTGTCTTCAGATAGCTAGCCATCATAGACTCGGCTCAGTGTTTCCCCGAGCATGGGTACAGTCTCGTAGTCACCTATATCCCCGGGAGATATCCACCTTACCTCTTTATGTTCCCAGTCAATCTGGATTCTAGTACGGTCCTTAATACGGAAGAGGTAAGGGTGAACCAGCCATCTAACCCCGAACTGAGCGTCTTCAACCGCTAAGGGTTCGCCCTTTCTTACCAGATGAAGGTCTTCTCCAGATAACCCGGTCTCCTCTTCTATCTCAACCAGCGCCTGCTCATCAGGGGTTGTCTCTATATAGCCACTGACCCCCGCCCATCTACCCTGATAGCTTCCAACCTGTTCACTGCGTCGTAAGAGCAGAATCTCACCATTAGATTCAAGAAAGCAGGTAACCACCTTTCTTTCCTCCAGATTCTTGATTTATCTCACCCCCTTTATGCTTTCTTAAGGGGAGGGCAACATATTATAGAGAGTAGCTGATATCTCCCTTACCCTATCGGTATCACTATTCTAAGGTTACCAGATATTCTTTTAACCAGCTAAGGGCAGCCTCAGCAGCACAGCGCTTGTTTTCTTCACGGCTACCCTGAAATTCGTGTTTACGAGCAGAGGTTCCTGCCTGGTGTGCCAGCCCAATGTAAAATAGCCCCACCGGCTTTCCC
>CAZXWQ010000041.1:0-3911 GCA_964644545.1 uncultured Dehalococcoidales bacterium
CTCCTTCACCCATAGCATAGGCATTAGTCAGGTACTGAATGATGGCGCCATGCTCACCCTCAAGGTCTTCGTTGAGCAGGGCAATAATTTTTTCCTTGTCCACTTAGGTCACCCCCTGTTATTTTTTTATTTGATTTTAGAAGTATAGACCTGCTAGCCGGATTTCCACAGGCCGTGGATGCTGCAGTATTCTCTGGCAATTGCCTTTTGTGCTCCGATTTCAAACTCTGCCTCCGGCTTGGTTCCCGGCTTGAGGAACTGGCGGCAGCTATCACCGTCAGTGATTATCTCTACCCACTCTATGTAGTGCTTTTCCTCCATCGGGTGAGGAATGTCGCCCACCTTGACCTTTATCCCTTTGTCGGTCATTTCAATAACGGGCACATGCTTTTCCAGTCCGGTATCGGTTGTCTTCTCCTGGAGCAATTCCATTGGCTGTCCGCAGCAGACCAGTTCTCCTTTTCCGGCGTGTAGCACTTCAATGATGTTGCCGCAAACATTGCATCTGTAGACCTGCTTCTGTGCTGTCATTTTTTGCCTCCTTCTTCCACTTTTTCAAATTCATCAACAATCTTGGTTGTTCCACATCCTGGACATTCCCAGGTCTCAAGTACCTCCTCGAAGGGTGTGTCCGGCGGTATGCCTCCGTCGGGGTCACCTAGTTCGGGGTCGAAAATATATCCGCAAAGATTGCATTTGTATTTCTGCATTTTGCTTAGTCCCTCCCTTACTCTATTTTTTCAAACTCGCTCTTGGTAGCTCCGCAGACAGGGCACTGCCAGTCATCGGGTATTTCTTCAAACGGTGTCCCCGGGGCGATGCCGCTATCCGGGTCGCCCAGTTCCGGGTCATAGATGTAACCACAGACAGTACATTCGTATTTTGCCATCCTGGGTGCCGCCTCCTTTTCTTTCTCAACATAGCTGGGAGCAGTCTTGGGAGTGCTGCCCCGCTTGACCTGGTGATAGTAGGCGTAGGTCATCGGTTCGCCTTCTTTTAGTACCTCAGCCGCTACCAGCTCTCCAACAAAAATGGTATGGGTTCCCGCATCCAGTTGTTGAATTACTTTGGCTTCCAGGTAAGCCAGGGTATTGTCGGTAACAATTGGAGCCTGGGTCTTACCCATCAAGTAATTAATGCCCTCGAATTTATCAATGTCCCTGCCGGACTTGAAGCCAAAGTGCCCAATAAAGTTCAGGGGCGTATCCTGAGAGAGAACTGAAGCTACCAGTACCTTGCTCTCCTCGATAAACTCGTGGGTTAGATTGCTTTTGTTGATGCTTACGGCAATGGTTGGCGGCTCGGACGTAATTTGAAAGACTGTGTTGGCGATTTGTCCATTGAATCTGTTTCCCTTCCTGGATGTTACCACATAGAGACCGTAACCCAGCTTGTATAGAGCCTTAAGATTCATTGTTCTCTCCTTTTAGAAGTTATTTACATAAGGTCTTCCTGACTGGCTTCGATGGCTCGGTTTAGCTCGGTGCTGAGCATGGGTGGTAGCCCCTCAATATCTACCCTGAGAAAGCCCCTGACGATAGTGGCGGTAGCCTCGTCCCGGGTTAGTCCGCGCGCCATCAGGTACTCGACTTCTTCTTCGGCAATCTTACCGACGGCTGCCTCATGGGAAAGGTCAATGCCAGCTAGTGTTCCTTTGAGCTCGGGTACAGCGTGAATAATGCCTTTATCCTCCAGGATGAGACCCCGGCACTCCAGGTGGCCCTTAACCTCGGGTTCATTGCCTTCTATATAGCCGCGGGCGAAAATGGTACCCCCGGTGGTAATGGCTCTGGAGATTATTTCTGTCCGGGCGCCTCTGGCATTAAGCAGGACTCTGGAGCCGACATCCATTGTGGAGCCCGGGGTAGCAACCAGGATACTGTTGAACCTGGTGGTGGCATTTTCACCGATGCACCTGGCCAGTGGACTTGTCTGAAGTGAGCGGACCGGCTTCATGATTACATAGTTGCTCAGGAAGAGACCGTCCTGCTCAATGATGACCCCGGTCCTGGGGCGCACTGCTATCTCCGGGTTCCAGCTATGTATCATCGTGAAGGTAACCCTGGCCCCTTTCTTCAGGTAGAACTCGGAGACGCCCATGTGGAGTCCGGGCTCATTTTGAGAGGCGGTGGTACAACCGGTAATGATGTGTAGTTCGGAGTCCTCCTCGGCGATAATGATGTTGTGCACATTCTGGGCTAAGCGTGCTTTTGTCAGGTAGAGGCAAGCCTGAACCGGATAAATAGTCTTATTACCAGGCAGAGTTCTGATGAAGTAACCGTCATGCTGGCCCAGCTCAATATTGGCGGTATACTTATCGGTATCTACAGCTACTGCCTGCCACCAGTAATCTGCCAGCCAGTCATACTTTTCCAGCGCCTGGCTGACTGCCATAACTTCAACGCCTTCCTGCTTCATGGAAATATGCACCGGCGTATTATCCATCTGTATATACGTGCCTGACCTCTGGTCCACGTCGTCCAGCATAACCCCTGCTTCAAGCATCTGCTTCTTGGCTCTGGCGGGAAGCTTTGAGGGGTCGTTCTGGTATGGCTGTTCTTCGGCAGAGGTGTCATAAAGACTTAAATCTATATCTTCACCGAGGTTGGCTGGCTTTGCTGCCGCGGCTTTGGCTTTATCTTTGTGGCTTTTGGATGATTTTGCCTCAGTCATTTAGAGTTCCTCTTAAAATGCATTTGGTACACTCCTGGTAACCTTTCTCCTTAACCGTCGCCAGAATCTCATGAGGGTCTCCCCCGCAGCTTATCTTGCCGTCAATCATGACATAGCCGGTGCGAGCATTAACGTAATTGAGGATGTGTCCGGTATGGGTAATGATAAGCCCCATACACTTTCGGGTACGTATGGGGCATTCTTTTTCCAGCAGCTCGTTTATCAGCTCGCCTATAAGAGCGATGTTCTCCAGGTCAACACCCGATTCCGGCTCGTCCAGTAAAGTAAGCTCCGGTTTTTGAGCCAGTAGCTGCATTAGCTCAGAACGCTTTATCTCGCCTCCGGAGAAGCCGTAGTTAATCTCCCGGTCCAGAAATTCGGTCAGGTTGGTTCTCCCGGCTAACGTCTCGATGGTTGCTTTATCACCTTTGTCTCTCAGGGCGGCGCTAACCATGTCGCGGGTCTTTACGCCGCGAACAACAGGGGGGCGCTGGAAGGATATGCCAACCCCGAGGCGGGCTCTTTCATCCAGTGGTGCCCGGGTTATATCCTTGCCTTCGAAAATAATATTGCCCCCGGTTACCTCGTATCTGGGGAAGCCCATTATTGCCATTAGCAGGGTGGTCTTGCCACTACCGTTGGGACCGAAGAGGACATGTGTCTCGCCATTCCCTATATTTATATTGATGTCATGCAGGATTTCCTTACCTGCTACAGCCACATGTAGTCCTTGAATCTCCAGCATATTACTCCACCTCCTTATTATATTACTCCCTCAGCCGCCGTCTAAAGATGGATGCTCCTTCTTTACGAACCACGCTGCCGGGTCCAGGAGATATTCGTAGTAGTCGACAAGAATTATGTAGTGTTCCCTTTCTTCAGACGCTACAATCTCGTAAAAGTCTCTTGTGGCGGCGGACATTATGTTTTTACTCTGGTTTACATAGAAGTCATAGCTTTTGTTCTCCATCTCCATAGCCGTTTTAATAGCTTCAAGCTCAGTGGCGGGTGCCCTGGCGCTGGAAGCCATCTTCTCGGTTGCCCTGGCGAATATGGTTCTCAGTGTTTTGCCGCCATCAGGCTGAAAATCAACCACCGGCCATACATTTTTATCGCGAATAGCATCATATATCTCTACAAACTTCTGCCGGTGAATATCTTCTTCAGCAGCCAGCGATTCCAGTAGCTTCTTTCCCAGGTCATCAGTGCTTTCCCGGCTGGTTTTTAGATAGTACTCC
>CAZXWQ010000041.1:4011-10694 GCA_964644545.1 uncultured Dehalococcoidales bacterium
TAGCTTCTTTCCCAGGTCATCAGTGCTTTCCCGGCTGGTTTTTAGATAGTACTCCCTGCCATCAATCTCCATCTGGATAGCAATCTGAAGCGCTTCCAGTGCTTTGTCCTGTTCGGTTGCCATTGCCTGGTTCACCTCCTTCGCTTTGCTGACTTAATTGGTGTCCAGCTACCTGACATTTCGAATACTATCACAGAACAGGTAGCTGGTGTATGTAACTTTTATCCCGATCTCCTCCCGTGATAAGCCCGTAGTTCATTTTCAGGAACAAGAGGGGGCAACTAAAGCTTAAGATGGCGCCTCTCAGTTACTTCGGCGGGCACCCGTTATCTTCCCTGACCCCAATTATACTATTTCTTATGGTCTATTTTGGTGGACTAGGGGATTGATTTTATCACCGTCCTGCTAGCTTGTCAATATAACCGAAATTTGTTCTGTACAACCTGGATTTCCAGATATAAATACTTGTTGGCGGGAGCTATCCAGTCTACTTCTTTTTGGCCGGTCTCTTGCCGAAGATGTGTCTACTATGTAATACTTAGGCAGTAATATACTCCAGGTCATCAGCCACTTCACCAAATTAGTGGTGAATAAATATATGACAATCTGATTCAAGGGTAGGGAGTGTGAATCTGAGCAGACTGTCGCCAAGACTAATTAGCGCTATACTGATATTCTTATTTTTCGGCGTTGCCCTTTATATCCGGGTCTACTTCCCCCATGAGCAGGTTTTCGGTAGCGACCAGATAAAGTTTACCAGTCCGGATGCCTACTACCATATGCGCCTGGTTGACAATCTGGTAGAGCACTTCCCGCATCGTATCACATTTGACCCCTATGTGAACTTCCCCGGGACCAAGTTCGTAGACCTGCCACCCTTCTTCCACTGGCTTCTGGGCGGTGTTATCTGGGTAATTGGCCTGGGTTCACCGACCCAGCATACCGTAGATGTGATAGGTGTCTACTTCCCGGCAATTCTGGGTGCTCTGACCGTTATCCCTGTCTATTTCATCGGTAAGGAGCTATTTGGGAGGTGGGCTGGAGTAATATCAGCCGGATTGCTGGCTGTGCTGCCCGGCGAGTTCCTGGGGCGCTCAATACTGGGCTTTACTGACCACCATGTAGCTGAGTGGCTATTCACTGCTATAGCCATGATGTTCCTGATTCTGGCAATCAAAGCGGCACGGGAAAGGCAGTTAACCACCAGACATCTCCGTCAGTGGGACTGGGCAACGCTCTCCAGACCCGTTATTTATAGCTTGCTGGCTGGCCTTTTTCTGGGAATCTACCTGATAAGCTGGGTAGGAGCGCTACTTTTTGTCTTCATTATCGCTGCCTATTTCATAATCCAGTTTATTATTGACCACCTGAGGCGTCAGTCCACCGACTATCTATGCCTGGTTGGTGCTGTTCTATTCTTTATAGCCCTGGTAATATCTGCGCCGGTGGTGCGCAATGCGCCTAACATAGCCTCTCTGGTTATCGCTTTACTTATTCCGATAGTTATGAGCATCGTCTCCCAACTAATAACAAGACGGGGAATAAGACCGGCTTATTATCCACTGGCCTTGCTAGGGCTGGGAGGTGTCGGTCTGGTTATCTTTCGTTTTATTGCCCCATCCCTCTGGAACACAATGTGGAGCCAATTCAGTATGTTCGTCTGGAATAGTTCGGCTACTATTATCGAAATGCAGCCGCTACTTTTCCCCCTGGGCAATTTCTCATTATTACTTCCGTGGAAAATGTTCTACTCCAGTTTTTTCATTGGTCTGATTTCGATTGGTTTTTTAATCTATCTTGTAATCAGGCGGGGCAGTGCCGATAAAAACGTTCTGCTAGTATGGAGCCTGGTAATACTGGCGGCTACACTGGGGCAACGCCGCTTTGCCTACTATTTTGCCGTTAATGTGGCCCTGCTCACCGGTTATCTCTCATGGTTACTGCTGAAGGTAACCGGTTTCAGGGAAGCGGAAGTTGTGCCCGTTGAAACACAAAAGACGGTTACCGGGAAGAAAGCCAGACCAAGAAAGAGGTACGATGATGATACTCAACGTGCCATCAGATACACAAATATGACTCTGGCGGTGATAGTAATCTTCTTTCTTGTCTTCTACTTTAATATTATACCAGCAAAGACTGTTGCCGAGCAGGCGCGCTTTGCCCCAACTGATGCCTGGTGTAGCTCTCTGACCTGGCTGCGGGAAAATACTCCCGAGCCATTTGACGACACGGGGTACTATTACCATCTCTATCAGGCACCCGTACCGGGGGAGCAGTACAAGCATCCTGAGTCTGCTTATGCGGTAACAGCCTGGGGTGATTACGGCTACTGGATACTGCGCATTGCCCACCGCCTGCCAAATCGTACGCCGGGTCCCGGTGGTGAGAGCGTAGCTCAATTTTTCGTGTCTCTGGACGAGGATTCAGGCCGAGCGATGGCTCAGAAACTGGGTACATCCTACGTAATGATTGACAAAGAAACGACGACAGATAAATTCTATGCAATTGCCCAGTGGGCGGGTCTGGATAAATCACAATTTTATGACTACTATTTCTTTAAACAGGAAGAAAACAGGCTGGTACGGGGAGTGCTTTTCTACCCGGACTACTACCGCTCGCTGGTGGTCAGGCTGTATAACTTCGATGGGCAGGCGATAACTGCGGGGGTATCGAGGGTAATTTCTTACGAGGAGATAACGCTCCCAGACGGTCAGTCTGCTAAGGTAATCACCGATGTTCAGGCATTCCCCAGCTATGAAGAGGCAGTTGCCTATATCTCATCGCAGGAATCCGGTAATTACCGTATCGTGAGCGATAGTCCCTTTAGCAGTCCGATTTCGCTAGATGCCCTGGAAGACTACAGGTTAATCCATAGCTCCGAGGAAGAGACGGTGGTATCCGGTGTAGAAGTAGCTGTCCCGGAAGTAAAAATCTTTGAATACATCGGGATGGAGTAGGAACCGGTACTAATTCGTGGTCAGAACGAAGAAGGAGTAGGAAGCCTGATAAGGGGTGCAATAGCGTTATTTAACGGTTACCGACTTCGCTAGGTTGCGTGGTTTATCCGGGTCCAGACCTCTGGCTACAGCGGAATGGTATGCAAAGAGTTGTAGCGGGATGATGCTTACCAGAGGATAGAAGATTTCATCAACCTCAGGGATATTAATCCACTCATCGAACGTTGTTTCGTGGCGGTCGGAAATGCCGACGACAATTGCACCACGTGCCTCAGTCTCGGAAATATTGGACAGGGTCTCATCGAAGGTATAGTCGCGGGGGCAGATAGCTACAACGGGAGTTCCCTCCTCAACCAGAGCTAACGTGCCATGTTTGAGTTCGCCAGCGGGCATCCCCTCGGCATGGACATAGGCAATCTCCTTCAGCTTTAGTGCCCCCTCGCCAGCTATGGCGAAATTGATACCCCGGGCTATGTAATAGAAGTCATTCTTGTCCTTGAGTTTTTGAGCAATCTTGGGGACTTCCAGTCCGTTATGGCGCAGGTTGGCTTCAATCAGATTGGAAACATCTGTCAGCTTCTCGATGCCCTCATCAAATCTGTTGACCATGGCAAAGGCTAAGAGGTAGAAGATGATAAGTTCCGCCATAAAGGATTTGGTAGCGGCGACACCTATCTCTGGACCACAGTTCAGGTAAAGCACCCGGTCACTCATCCTGGCAAGGGAGGAGCCGACTACGTTGACCAGTGAAAAGACGGCGGCTCCATTTTCTTTGGCTCTCTTGACCCCGTCCATAACATCGGCAGTCTCGCCACTCTGTGAGACTGCCAGTACCAGGGTATTCCTGTCTATAGAATCAGAGAAGTAGCCAAATTCGGAAGCCATAATCACGTCACTGAACTTGCCGGCAATCTTGGAGAAAACATACCTGCCAATGAGGGCAGCGTATCTTGAGGTACCGCAGGCGGTGAACACAATCTGCCTTGCCCGCAGGATTTCCATAGCCATTTCCATTATCAGTTCCCTGTCCTGCATCAGGGCACGGCGTATTGCTTGCGGTTGCTCTAAAATTTCTTTGAGCATAAAGAAGTCATGGCCCTGCTTGCTAACGGCATCCCATTGCCAGCTAAATTCTGTTGGCTCTCTCTTTACTTCCTTACCGTTGCTATCACGGAGGGAAACATTGTCCCTGGTCACGACAACACTTTCACCATCTTCAATGAAGATACCCCGCCTGGTTTCTTCAAGGAAGGGAAGGGTGTCACTGGCAATGAAGTTACCTGTTGCTCCCAGGCCAACAACAAGAGGGCTGTCCTTACGGGCGGCGATAATTTTTTCTGGTTCTTTTACTGAGATGGCGAGGAGGGCATAGGAGCCCTTGAGTTCTTTGGTCACTCGAAGTATGGCTTCTTCCAGGGAAGCCCCGAGTTCCATATAGTCTTCGATGAGATGAGAAACTACCTCGGTATCGGTGTCGGAGGTGAACTTATGCCTGGGGCTAAGGCGAGAGCGGAGCTCCTGGTGATTCTCAATGATGCCGTTATGGACGACAGCAATCTCCTGCTTGCAATCGAGATGGGGATGGGCATTGGCTGCGGTAACCCCGCCGTGAGTCGCCCAGCGGACGTGCCCGATTCCCACTTGTCCGGGGAGCGTGTCCATCTGGTGTTTTTCCCTTACTTCGGCAAGTTTACCTATGTCTTTCTTAATGGATAAAGTGCCGCTACTAATGGTAGCCACACCAGCGGAGTCGTAGCCCCGATATTCCAGCCTGGTAAGGGCACTCAGTATAACAGGGGCAGCTACCTTATCGCCAATGTAACCGACTATTCCACACATCTTATCTCAGTCCCTTCATCCTGTCATCGGCTTGCCGTATCGTCTCTTTCTTAGCCTTAAACCTGTTCCTGATGGTTTTCTGCTCTGCATTGTAAATAATCATCCTGTCAGGTTCAAGGTCATCGGTCAGGCATACATGAGAGCCGACAACGGAATTGGGGCCAATCTTAACGCCGGGCATTACACTGGCGTTAATCCCGGTCTTACAGTTGTTACCCACTATGGCCCCAAGCTTATCCAGTCCGCTTTCCGTCAACTTACCTTCAATTTTAACAGAGATATTCTTTTCGTCAAAGCGCCAGTTAGCCAGCACCGTATTCGCTCCAAAGGAACAACCTTCACCTATTATACTATCACCGATGTAGTTTATGTGAAACCAGCATCCTTCACCAATATAGGAACCCTTAACCTCGGTGGAGAATCCTACTACGCAATCCGGCCCAATGTGGCTATATTCCCTGACCAGGCTATTCGTTCCGATAACAGAGTTCGGCCCAATGTATACCGGCCCCCGTATTACTGCGTTCTCGAATACCCTGACATTGTCATCTATAATAACCTTCCCCTCAATTACAGCCCTTTCCGAGACGTGAGCCGAGGGAGAGATGGAGGCAGAGCTGCGGTCCAGAAAGTACTGGACAACGTTGAATATATGCCACGGATACTTTATGGGGCTCCAGGAACCAGCATATGGTACTGCTCTGATTCGGTGCGTATCTTTGACTGCGGCATCGAGAGCGCACTCATAGGCATCGTCACGGTCCGTCTGGACACCGGCCACGTATTCAAGCAGTCTTTTCGGTTCGGTGTGCAGGTGTATCAGAATATTCACCAGGTTTGACGGCTCCTGGCCTCTTGCTGGCTTCTCTATGATGCTCTTTAATTCCCCTTCTTCACTAACTACAAGATAGCCACCGGGGAAGTAGTTACTAACCTCATACCCAATTATATAAGAGAAAGCAGGATTACTCCGGTGGGTCTCAAGGAGGGCGGTATAGGCGGAGCTATCGAAGACATCATTGGGATTGACCACGACTATTTCTCCGTCAAGAAACTGGCTGGCGCTTTCCAGGGCGTTGGCGATACCCAGCGGCTGCTCTTGAACAGCAAGCTCAATTCTAATACCAGCCATATTAGCTGCAATTTCCTTTATTGTGGTAATGTTCTGGGGATTTCCTACGATGACAAATTCATTCAGCCCCGCCTCCTTTGCCACCTCAATCTGATGCTCAAGGAGACTTTTCCCCAGGAATTTCAGTAAGAACTTATCCTCGGTCAGGGGAAACATCCTTTTCCCGGTGCCGCCACAAAGAAATAGTATCTTCATACCTTCAGCCTTCTCAGGATACTCTCCACAACATGAACTCCTTTATCGAGGAGTGCTTCCGTCCTGGGCAGTGAATTTGACTCGGCACTAACCCGGATAAGTGGCTCTGTCCCGCTGGCTCTAATGAGTATCCAGGCATCATCAAACTCAAACCTCAGGCCGTCCAGTTTATTTAGCTGACCTGCCCCAGCGAAGTCGCCATTATTTTCAATCTTTTCTATGACCACTGCCTTAAGCTCGTTAGGGCAGGGGAGCTTTCTCTGTGAGAAGAAGAGTTGGGGCATCCCACTGATGGCGTCTCTAATCTCCTTCACCTCTCTTATCTGGCTGAGCAAGGTAAGTGTGGCAAACAGGGAATCCGGATAGTATCCAGCCTCCGGCATAATGTAGACCCCAACAGGCTCAACACCAATAGCAGCATCCAGCTGTCGTGCGAGATAAGCTACACTGGCATCGCCAACTCTACCTCTGACTACTTCTACTCCCAGGTCACCAAGTGCCAGGTCAAGAAGTCTTCCCGTCTCAATAGTAGTAGCAACCCTTCTTTTCTGGCTCTTCTC
>CAZXWQ010000041.1:10794-13070 GCA_964644545.1 uncultured Dehalococcoidales bacterium
GCCTTTTCGCTGTATATCCTTTCTATCTCTTCTTCCTGTGCCCGGCTGTATGCCATGGAGTTTCCGTTGAAGAGCTTGATGCCGTTATATTCGGGCGGGTTGTGGGAGGCAGTAATCATTACCCCGGCATCGAAGCCCATCTCTCTGGTCACCAGTGCCAGTGCCGGGGTGGGCAGGACTCCAATGTCAGTCACGTCAATGCCTGAGGTACGTAAACCTGAGGCAATGGCACCTTTTAGTATTTCACGACTTACCCTTGTATCCGTGGCGATGCAGACCCTTGAATGTGGGTTGAGTGCAGTCCCTGTAGCGCGGGCAACTTCATGGCAAAGATCCACAGTCAATTCGCGCTCAACCACACCTCTGATGCCGCTGGTGCCAAATAGTCTGCTGTTGCTAAGCTCCTGTGCTTCTCTGGATGTCATCCTGCACTGCGCTCCATATAACTCATGATTCTATTCAACCAAGATGGGTAAATGACTGCTTCATTGCGTTCTTCGCGCTCTCTAAAAAGCTAATGTGCCACCCAAGTCCAGCTCAACCTGACCTGTCCCTGTTAAAAATAATGAACGGGTCGTCTGTTTGTGCCGGACATCTCAATCGGAGTCAAGCCCTGCCTCTTGGAAGACCCTCTGCAGCGCTTTGCGTGCCAGACGACTTGGTTTGGCACCTTTTCCTTCCCAGCGCTGCACCGTGGAGAGACTAACGTCTATCTCCCGGGCAAAATCCTCCTGTGACCACCCTTTTTTCTTGCGCAGCTCTTTTACCTTTTCCTGAAGTCCTTCCATCTGTCTACCCCATAATATGTGTCAGGTGATGTTGTAGATTATGCAACACATACATTTATTCAGTATTATAAATTATAAACACGGGAATAGACATCTGTCAATAATATATCCTGTATTTCGCTATTTGACATGACATTTGTCTTTCTTTTTGAGAATGAGGGGGTTCACTGCTCCCGACCCTTATGGTTCATTGTCACATAGAGTAGACCTATCGGTAAGGTCTAAACGGGTAATAATAGAGAGCCATATAGATGGCTTTCGCTAGTTCAAAGGTATACGGTGGCGATACTGAAGGCTCATAATTTTGAGCTAAAAGTATTATATTTCGCAAACGGGTCTGTTTTCAACAGTGTGCGGGCCTGTTTGGCTGAAAATAACCGTGACACAAAACACAATTAGTCAATTATTGAGGGGTAATTATTTTAGCCCTTCGTCAAGCATTGTCAGGTAATTTTCGAGATTGACGTAGTTAGCGACGCTGTTTCCTGTACCCAGGCAATACCCTCCACCCGGAGCACACTCATCCAGAACATGCCTGACATATCTGCGGATTTCATCGGGTGAAGCCTGGCAGAGCAGGTTCATATCTATCCCGCCGAGAATGCTAATCCTTTCACCGTATCGTTTTTTGGCTTCGGTGACAGGCATGATGACATCTTCATAAGAATGTTTGGCATCAATCCCTACGTACTCGATCAGGTCTTCCATTATATCCGCTAGATTACCACAGGAATGGAGGATAAGGGGCTTGTCATACGCGTGAGCTGCTTCAGCTATCTTCTTCTGCCAGGGGAAGACATATTTTCGTAGATGCTCTGGTGATATCAGTGTGTGCGTCTTAAAACCCATGTCGTCTCCCAGGACCAAAGCGCCGACCCATTCCATCTGGGCCATCGTTGAGTGAGCAGAAACAAGAATCTCGCCAACCTTATCGAACATGTCCTGGACAAGGCCGGGGTTATCGTAGAGCGCATAGGAGAGAAGCTCATATCCCATTAGCCAGGTCACGTTTTCCAGGACTCCGCTGGTTAAACAGGTTGCCATCATGCCGTCGGGCAATCTCTGGCTTAGATTCTCGATATTGGAGTAATTAATTTCGTTTGGCTTGGGCCAGGGGTACTTCTCGAAATCCTCTCTGGTCTCGATTGTCCCGTGGTGTTCATCCATCCACATCCTTTGACCCCTGGAGAATTCGGCCGTATCAGTGGTGGACAAGACATTCTTGCGTGGCAAGTTTATCTCAGGGAGTGTAGGGACGTAATCATAGCCAAGCATATAGTAAAACCTGACCCATCTGCCCTGAACTGCCTCAACCTGACGCCGATATTTCGGGTCCACAAGCTCCATATTATCGAAGACCTGAGTCATAATCTCCCAGTCAGCGAAAAGCTCATAAAACGGGACTCTATCGGGTTCACCCTGAAGCAGTATGGTATTACGAAACCTTGAGAAATCCGGGTCCGGCCTGAATTTAAACATATACAACCT
>CAZXWQ010000042.1:0-12921 GCA_964644545.1 uncultured Dehalococcoidales bacterium
TATGGTCAGCCCTACGACGATCTTCTCGTAGTCTACACCGGGAAGGACATATAGCCTCATTATGAGGGGTGCTAGGTCCTTGATGAAGTAGAGCTTGATACGGGGGTCGTCGAAGGGGCTGTCCTTGGCTGTTTTGATACCGAGGTATCTCCTGGTGGAATTGGTGATGTCTGGGTACATCTGGGCATACTCCAGCATGTGGATATGCTTACCCGCGGGGATCAGCCAGTGGGAAATGAAATTGCTCTCCTTGAATCCCACCAGCACCTCTTCGAGAGTGTTGTTGTTCTCGGGGTAGAGGCTCTCCTGGAAGGTGCCGGAGCCATTGGAGAAGTCGATGTCGCGATAGATGGTGCCAGCAGCCCCTGTCGGGAGGATGTAGGGCCGTACATAGCTGAAGGTGTTTACGGCGTTAATACGAAACAACTTCTCGCGGTGAGCCTCATGAGTGGAAGGCCAGTCCCCGCTGAAGTAAACAAGGTATCCTTCCTGTAGCAGCTTCGGCGGAATGACCACCGAAAACTGCGGTTTGGGAACGAGTTCTAACATCGCTCACCTCCTTTGCCTCTCTCCTCTCAAGAGAGAGCGGTGTTATTAGGCTAGTCTTCTCCGGATTACTGGTCTAGTTGAAGCATGATGAATACACTTCCATAACCAGTAGCAGTGGCGTCTATCAAGTAGCCTACTCTTTGATAGCCCTCGCTGGGGTCGGCTGCCCAGGCTGATACGATTGCGCCGTCGATCGCAGCGTATACCTCCCGATAGTTGTCAGCCCTGCCAGGGAGTCTGTCATCCGTCCAGCTTCCGGGCTGAACCCAGGCAGGACCTGCTGTTTGCAGCCAGAAAAAGTGGCCACTGGGTAGATTAAGGAGTGGTAAGCCGATAAATGACCGGTATCTCGCCGTGACTATTGGGGAATTGCCCTGAATGACCTTGCTATAGGGGCAGGCGCATATCCCAACATAAGAAGTGGTGAGAATGTCCTGTATGAGCGGATGGTCAAGGTAAACCCGGGTGTATGCAGCCTCCGATTCATCCGATGCTACGACATAGTAACTGGTAATAGGGTCGGCAGCGGGCAATGATTGGAGATAGCTACCCTGGAAGAAGTTTGCGACCCGGCCTGCGCCTGCCTCATCCAGGTCGATGTATACGGCTCCTATTAAAGCATCTGTTTTTGGGTTACCATTGAAACCATCTCCGTTTATATGGCCGGCCACACCGGGAGCATAGTTACCATTAGCAAGCAGCCTGGCACTGGTCGCTTCTGTGATCTCTTCACCAGCCTTAGAATAGCGGAAAGTCCGGCCGTACTCTATTCTCCTGGTGCCGATCTCAAACTTCTGGATTCCGCTTTCCGCTGTGATTAACTGGTCGGTCTGCCCGGGGATTCTCATGCCAGGGAAGTCCATCCTGGCCCATGCCTTCTCCTGATCTCCACCCAGTCTGGAGGGCTCCAGGCCGAGCGACAGGTCACCTATTACTCTAGGAGCATAAAGCGTTTTTCTTCTCACGGTATTCCTCCGTAGAAAATATTAGCTGTTTCCCCACCTCGCCTCACGCTGGAAAACCAGCAGCGCGGGGGCGTCACCTCCCGACAGCCGGCGGTAGTATTAAATGACCCTACAGATTACGGAATGAGGTCATCAAGGTCTCGCATGTTCTTGGCCATCTTCACCCAGATGCCCAGAGGCCGTGTCTCATCCGTCCCAGACTGGTAGTAGTAGGCCTTGATTCTGCCAGCCTGCTCGGGTGGCAGTGTCCACGGCTCCTTGAACTCGATGATTGGGTCACCCATCTCAAGCTGGGCCTGCTCGAAGTCCAGGGACTGGATATCAAAGGGCTCCGTGTTCATCGTAATCTGGAAGGAATCGATGCAGGGCTGCTGGGCCGGGTTGTAGAAGGCCAGCCAGATGATCCCCTCTTCCTCACCCATCGTCAGCTCGGTACCGGTGGTGGTCCCCTCAAAGAACCAAATGGCGGTGAGGGCGGCGGCCTGGGCGGCGGTGACGCTTCTGGCCCAGGAAGTTCTGGCAGTCCCCGAGTTCTCGGGGTCATAGAACGCTCGGGCATTAAGGAGATGGAAGTCCAGTTCATTACCGCTTGACAGAGCACCCTTGAAGCCCTGCTTGGTTTCCATATTCACCATGCGAACCAGGTCAAATATGCTCTGGGCGTTCTTGGCGAAGATGTTGTGGATCAGGGGGTTTTGCTGAACCAGGATGGTGTCCAGCTCCATGGTGAAGATCTTGGCATCCAGGTAGGAAATCTTGGAAAGGGTGTATTCCTTCCCGGCGACGGTGATGGTCTGCTCATCCATCCACTGGGCACGGAGCTCTTCTTTGGTACCTTCTCGATAGTACCCGACTCGCTCCATTACTTCTTGGACTTTGTTAGCCATTACATGCCCCTCCTTTCCTGTACTCGCCGTCGTGCCGCGACAGCTTGGGCATTAGGTGGGGCTGCCGGAGGCGCCGCCGGCGGCGGTGCTGGTGCTGGTGCTGGCAGCCCTGTGACCATCTGGGATAGTCTGGGCAGCCCGGGCGGTATCAGCAGATTCTCAACTTGGCTCATGGCCTGCTGTAGATTGGCAGGCATCAGCTGTTGGAGTGCGGGAATTCCAGGGGATCTACCCTGCGCTGCTGGAGCTGGAGCTGGGGTGGGAGTTCCAGGGAACGGGGGTAGGCCACTCATAAAGGCATCAAGCGTCCCGCTAGCTGCCTGGGTCATTGAGGTACCCACTGCTTGGATGGAAGCATTGGCCTGCTCCCCAATCTGCTTGATGACAGAGAGTGGAGCAGTGAACGGATTTAATTGCTGATTAGGCATAATACTACCTCCCTAACGATTCAATTTCGCGTCGGATCCCCTCGGCGGTCTCAATGACTCCATCGACAACGCCCTTGCCAGTGTTGATCACCCCACCCACGATATCGCTGACACCTTTGAAGGCGGGGGAGACCAACTTGTCAGGGGGCGGGGGAATTTCCGCGGCTTCCCTGGGCTCGGCAATATCCCTTTCCAGGTTCTTGAAGGCCTGGCCTGCCGCTGACAGGGCGTTGCCCGCCACCCTTGCTGGAGTGCTGAAGACCTGATTCACTATGTCCGCCACAGTGTCCACAGCCTCCAGCGGAGTAGGAATCTTGTTCGGACTCATACAGAATCCCTCCTTTCTCTGGATTTTCAGGAAAAAAAAGAGGCGACCGCACCATGATGGTGCAGCCGCCTCTTTATCCGGCCAGCGACTAACTAATAGAAAGCGTAAAGGATAATTATCGATTTGTCAAGTGTTCTGTCCAGATTGTTAAGTGCTCCTGCCAGAAATCATTAAATCGGCTCTTTTCTTATGCCTGGTAGAGTTGATAGCCTCCATTTGGTGAGCAACGACCACCACCTCCATTCTGCCATAACCATATTCCCGGAGCCCCCGATATTCCCCCAGTAATGCCCCTTCCTCTTCATCTATCGGGGGTATCCTGTCCCCAATCAGTATATGGAGGGCAAGTAAGACCCTGGCCTTCCTGTACTCCAGTGACCTTTTGGCTAAGTCTTCCATAGGCGCTCATAAATCTGCTGCATGAGTGAGGTGAAACTGTTGAGAGTTCGCAGGATATCCCCGGCCCTGATACTATTAAGTGCGGCTGAGAGATTCCTGATGTCATCGCTCTGCATTTTATCTAGACCATCGGCCAGCTTGTGGAGGTCGGGAGCCATGATTTCCATGTTGTTATTGAGCCTCTGAAGCTCAGTCATCGCCCTATCCCTTCCTCTCGACCTTAAATAAGGCTTCCCTGTACCAATTCATGGGCCAGATTCTTCTTTGGTACAGGGACGGCTGTAGGTGGGGTTTCAATTTCAGCGGTGAAGAGGGTGCCAGCAGTGCCATCGCTATTGTTGTAGGTAATAGCGTATATATTCCCTTGAACGAAACTGGCGTTGCTACCAACGATATAAGGTGGGGGCCCGCCAGAATTGTACGAATCTATATTGGCAAAAGTGTCCCCAGCGTCATTGATGGAGAGGGTGGTGATATAACCGACATAGCCTGCCAGGTGGTAGTGGACCATAAAGTAGTTAAGCCCTCCAAAAGCCCCTATTCTGGCAACCCCGGACCCCAAAGCACCGGCGTGATAGGTATGGGAGCCTAATGCACTCAGGGCGCCAGCAGCACTGACGGAGTAGGTGTTCACCACGGCGTCACTAAAGACGACGAAGATGTTATCAGAAAGCGGCAGGATTCTTGGCATGTAGATCCCGGCATCAGAGATGGAGGAAGCTAAAGACTTGGTAATGGTACCATCGTTGGCCACATATATGGTGACGACCTCTCCCGAGTGGGCCATCATGAAATAGTTGCCCCGAGCATGAGCCACATAAGCAAAGTAGCCAAAGACGGGGTCGTATTCCCAACCGTCTATATTCGCAAGCCCGGTGCCGTCCTCATTTATATTGATGGTAGCCATGTATCCGTCATTCCCGGTGATATGGCTGACAACGACGTATGTGTTGGTCTCGGGCAGTCTGGCGATATGGGGCTGGACGTTAGAGGCTGCATACATATCGAGGGTTCCGATTAGTGACTTGGTGATGGTCCCGTCAGCGGCTATTTGAATCGTGCTTACCCTGACTTTTGCGCTACCAACATACCCTTGATAAGCAACAGCGTAGATGTCGTTGGCGACATGGATTGGGTGGGGGCGGGCACCATTATAGTCGCTGGGTATATATGTCCATGAGTCTATCAGGGCACCGACATTACCGGAGGCGTCGATGGGATAAGTCTTAACTACGCCCTGCGGATGGGTGGAGTTGTTACCATTATAAAAGATAGCCACGACACCCGGCCCGACCAGAATAACTTTCTGGCTTGGGCACCAGGTACTTTCAAAGATTTCTGAATCTGGAATTGAGGTAATATCGCCGTACGCCATTTTTGAGTCTTACTCGTAGAATACTCTCAGGCCGACTTGGACATCGTACAGCTCAAGGTCGTCGGCCAGGGCGGATATGGCATCGCCCCGGGTAGTTTCCACACTGCGGAAATTGTAGGTGGCGTCCCCATCCACCTCTCCCTTGACATCGTGAGCGCCGATGATCGCGGGGCCGGCCTCCTTGGTGCTGGCCACGCAGTAGAGGGAATTCTGGTCAAAGGTGATCCCGATTACATCGTCGGTAGCCCAGGCACCGGTTGACTTCTTTACCCTGAGGGTCTTGCTGGCCTGGTCGATGTAGTTATCGGCGGTAGAGGTATCTAAGATGGCCCGGATAGTCAGGATAACGACAACCCGCTTGAGAGTCGCTGTCGAAGGTAGCCCTGATACAACTACACTGGGGAAGTCCAGGTCCGCGGCAGCGCCTTTGACGGTAATCTTGTTCTGGTTGGGCGGCGCGCTCCAGAAGTCCATGAAGGGGTACTTGCGGCCCAGGATATCCTCGAGGTCTGACTGGTCAGCGGGGTCACTGGGCAGGCTGTCCGTCTTGGCTTTGACGAGAACAAGCGTAGCCTGGTTGGCCGGGCTGTCAGGCAGGTTGTCTGTCCTCTCCTCCACAGCGTCGGCTATGAGACGGAGAGCATTGATCAGGGCGTTGGTAGTTTCGTGGGCTGAGGTGACATAGCCTTGTATCGTTGCGAGATTAACACCAAATCCCATGAGCTTGCCTCCTTCGATAGAGAATAAGAAAAGGCGACCACACCCGAAGGTGCAGCCGCCTCTGTGTCCAGCCAGCAGCCGAAAGCCTGCCTTTAATCTACCTTAAAGGCAGGCCGAAAGTCAAGATGCCCTCTCCCTCAACTCGGTCGAATTAAACCACCTGGAGGGTTCTTTGGGAGACTGAACGGCACGCCCTTGAGCTTATCCCTGGCCAGAGTGTAGATAGCACCGCAACGTTGGCAGCTATCCACTACCGCAATCAGCTTAATCGGATAGAGTGGGGTGTCATAGAGGTACTCGAATGAGCCAAGAGCTGGCTCCTTGCCCAATATATCCTCTAGGTGGAGGTCGCCCTTCATGGCCTCTACGGTGAAGCGGGCAGGACAGTGGCAGACTGGACACTCAGTAAAGACCCTGGGAGCTGCCGGCCCGTAATCTTCAGGTACCTCTCCAGAGGGTTGCTTGCCTTCTTTTGCCATCCTCCTGCGCTCGGACCTGCTAGGTCGTTTCTCCACTGGCCTCACCTCCGTCTTCTTTCTAGAAATTTGGCAATGTATCAATGTATCAATGTATCCATCTATCCATGTATCTCTATAGTAAGCCTGCCTTCCAAGACTTGGTCAAAAAGGTCACCAAGCATACACTCAGCGCATTTCCAATCAGGCTCAGTGTTTATCAAAGGCGGGTCAGGCTGTAGAGAATACACGAAGGTCTGTGGATGACCGCACTGAGGGCACTTAGCTCCTTCTGGTAAGTTACGCTGAATTAGATTCATTATGGCCTCCTTTCAATCTATCCATCTCAGTCAAGAGTGGGCCCATCTGAACTTCCGGCGGAAGTGCTGCGACTGCGAATCGCCATGTGCCAGCTCTTGAGGTGCAGGGTCGGGTGATCCGGGGCCCTGACATTACCCCTGACGAAGGGAATGGTATAAGGCATCTTCTGGACTGTCTGATAGACTACCAGCCCACCGGTATGATTGGTCTGGCGGTTCCAAACCAGGGGAGCTCCCCGGTAGAGCCTATTATTCTGGAGTGAAGGAGTGGCGGCATGGACACGGCAGCCGCGCTTATGCAGTTTCGGCTCTCTGTCAGTGGGGATAAAGTACCAGTCACCCTGCCGTTTGACGTTAAGCCCGAGTACCAGGGCTTCCCTGACTATATTGGGAACAAGCCAGTCGAAGGCATCCTGGACGGTCATGTTACGCTTGGGAATAGTGGTCACAAAGGGGTGGTCATCGTCCATGCCGATTAGGAAATGCAGGCTAATCCAGCCCATGAGTACCTTGAGCAGGAAGGCGGTCTCACCCACGTCGAGGACCTCCAGGGTCTGCCGGTGCTTATGACCGCGGTTGCGGTATCGGTCCCAAACATATCCACATTGACCTTCCCACATGACGACTGTGCCGCTCTGAATCTCCGGCCACTTTATCTGGGTGGAATTATATCCGGCGGCGCAGATCCAGCGTCTCTCACCACTCCAGTGCCTCTCTATCTCATCTGGCCCAGGGTTCCGCCGGCAAACAGAACATTCACCCCATGGGTAAATGACACCTCCACATTCACGGTGGTACATCGTCCTTGTAGTTCGGCGTGAACCCCACCAGGGCCGGATGCTAATGGGAATACCGAGCTGCTCACCGACCTCCTTTACTGTTCTCTGGGGTGCCACCTCTGGCACCTGTGTCTCGATTCTCTCTAGAGTCTGAACCATTGTCCTCTCCTTTCTCTTGATTACTATAGTGTAGTCAGTCATGCTCACTCCGTCATAGTGCCTCCTCCAGCCTAAGAAGCCAATCCCGAAGTACCATAACAGTCTTCTCATTGAATGTGAAATTCTGGAATAGCTGCCTGAAGAAAACTAGGTCGGACTGCAGGTAAGCATTGTAAACCGGGCTACCCGCTATACGGAGCTCCTGCTGAAGGCGCCGGGCCCCCACCAAAGCCCGCCTGTCCTTGAGATGGGCTGCCAGGCCAAACCTGGTGGTCAGCTCGATCACCAGGTCCGTCCAGCGCGCGTCTAGCTCCATGACAATGTGAGCAGGTGAACCTCCGACCACGGGGAGCCCCTCTGAGCGACTCCTGGGCTTAAGGTAGCTGGCAAACTGGTCATGGGGAGCCACAAATACAGGACCCCATTCGTCCATGTCCATACCGATAGAGCGGCCGAAGGCCTCCGCCCAGGAGACTACAGCCCACCAGAAGGCATCTACAGCAGGCTCGTGAGGAGGACAGGGCTTATCTTCTACCCACGCTTGAGCACACTCATAGCTCTGGTTAGCTATAAGCTGATAGAGGTTTACCATATCCAGGTACCCGTCGACCATACCTGCGGGTAGCCTCATATAGTCACGGTTGACCTCGGTACACTTGAGTATAATTTCCCTATCCCTCATTGTGTTGGCCATGTCTTTATTCTCTCCTGCAGCGCCTGAAGGTTGAAAATGGGGGCACCCTCCTTCCAGTCAGTAACACACAGATCCTCCTCCATAGACTTGACTTGCCTGGACAGCTCTCTCTGCAGGAGCTCGCCTAGTCTTCCCTGAAGACTGCGGAACTCCTTATCTCCCATGAGCTCGTTAAGCAGGTGGATTATACCGGAGAGCTGGGCATTGGCTAAGTTCTTGAACGCCTCCAGACCAGCCATATAGTCAACCCGGGGGTCATCTGCCGGCCGCTCACCAAGAAGCTGCCTAGTAGCAAATCTGCTCAGTACATAGAGCTTCTCCGCCTCAGCCTTGTAATTCTCCAGGTAGGCCCTATCCTTCTTGGTCACCCGCTTCTTTCTCGGCTTGGTTTCTTTCTCCTGTGTCATAATGGTTTTGTCCTCCTTTCTTCGTGAATCTACGCTTTAGCCATCTCCAGATTATCGGGAAGAGACTAGCAGAGATGGCTTGGTTCCCCAGTGCCCGCCAGCTTACCTGCATGCCGAGCTTACGGTATGTCTTCACCCCCAGCCAGATGATCAGAGGAATCAAGACTCCATATTCAAAGACATAGTAGATTGGGATGATCTGCCACTTCCAGCCCGCACCCACACCCCAAACCACCAGCTCGTCCCACCAGGAGAACAGTAACACCGAGCTTAACATGAACAGGAGCCATGCCCATTTATAGGGCATCTTCCCGGCTGCGCACCATATCGCCTGTAGTCTCTCCCCTATTTCCTTAAATCTTTCCTTCATGGTGGTCTCCCTCTATATTTTGGCTACCAGCATGCCCACGGCGGCTGCTACCACCGTCCAGGTCATGTACTTGAGGGCCAAATCCGCCGGCGCGTAAATGTCTTCCTTGGTTAGGTTATGTTTCTGTCGCCGGTAGTCGTCCGAGATAAAATAATGTCCGTCAACCTCCCCGATCTTTCGCCTCCAGAAGCGGGACTGGCGGGAAAGAACCCGCTGCGCTAGGCTGTAGAGAAGGCAGGCAGCAGCCACCAGAGCTATCTCCCAGCTTACGCTGTGGGTCTGGGCGACATAGGCGGTCACAACCGGGAATGCACCCCAGGCAGCCCCGAACCACTCATCCCTATGGAAAAATCCTTTCGGGCCCCATTCGAGAGTGTAGGCAAAGACGATGAACCCGCCGAAGACCATGCAGGGTATTACCGTCCATGTTTCCTTGACTCCGACTACAGCTCCGATAGCAATAGCACCAGCTATTGAGACGCCGGCAGTTATCCAGAGGGCCAGATCTGAGAACCTAGTCTTGAGTGGACGGCCTTTCAGCTCATCGAGGCAGTGGGCACCTATTCCCATCGCCAGGAAGAAGGCCAGCAGAGTCCAGAGTAGTGGCTCCCAGTCTAGCGCGGGTGCCAGGGCAGCACCGAGCACAACGTAGGACAGGTGCCATATCGTATAGGGGGGGTGCAGCAAGATGAGGATATCCCTCACCCACTTTTTCCCCCGCACATCGTACCAAGCTACTCCAGTCATTGTGTACCTCAACTTAACTACTTTGCCTTCTCCTTGGCACTTTTGGCACCTCGGGTGGTGGCGGCGGCACTGCATCAGGCATTATAGCTTCGGCCATCTCCCCCAGGAGTTTTGTCATCGCGATCATGCAGGTTAAGACAGTCTGATACTCCATTCCTTCATCTTCAACCATTCGCGCAACCTGACCATCCTCCCCAACCCCTACGGCGATGAACTGGTTGAACTCCTCGGTCTTCCCATCGTCATCAGTAATGGTCATCTTACCCAAGTTTTGCCTCCTTCAACCAGCCGATAGCCTCAAAGGGCTCCCTGGGGAAGTATTCATTTATATCCAGGAAGAGCTGAGGCCCCTCGATAGTATAGGTGCGCCAAAAGGCCACTTTATTCCGGCCAAGATTAATCAGGTTACGCTTGTTGGGGATCTGGTGGGTGACCACTATCTGTCCCAGCCCGAGCTTCCCGGCAGAAATGTCGAAGAGAACCTCGGGGCGGTTACGCTCCTTTGGGATATAGGTAGTAGCGTAGGCCACAATGGTATCCTCACACATGAGATTTACTGACCTGATAATAGCCCCCTCCTGTTCCTTCTGGTCTGTTAGCCTGACATTCACTGGCTTCTCGAAGATGAGAGACAGCAGTGTTTGAACGGTACCGAAGTGGCCCAGGATCACCTGCTCCCCCTTCAGGAAGCCCTTTTCAGTGAAGTGGTCCAGCAAGCCTTGAAAGTCTAGCTCTTCCATACAACTAACCTCCCTTTACCTTCTTAATATAATCGTAGGCTTTCTGAATACGCTTGAACCTCTCAGGGTCGCCGCCCTTGTCCGGGTGAGCGAACTGCACCTTAACGCGGTACACCTTGTCCACCTCTTCCATAGTGGAGGTTGGGTCAACGCCCAGCACAGCGCAGCTCTGCTCAAAGTCTTCCTCAGCAGTGCCTTTGGTGGGTACTAGGCCACCGACAAAGGTAACTCCCTTGGCTATACCGGTGACACCCCTGTTTTCCCAGAGCTTGAGATACATGATAACCTGGTAGCAAACCCTGAGATTCATAGCCTTTGTGGGTTGGAGCTGGGAGCTTATCTCAATCCACTGGCCCGCTTTAAGATATCTGACGGAATACGACCGGCTATCTTTGCCCGGTATGGGTTCCCAGTCCTCGATGTCCCAATTTTTGAATAGCTTTCTCAAGTCAGCCAACGTCTGGGATACTGTTTTGTCGGTGTCTATAACGCTTATTCTTGCCATTGGTTTACCTCATCTAGCCTTTAATGTCTATTAAAGGCTGACCCGTTTGTGTCTCCAGTATCTTCTTCCCCGGCCTGAAATTCTCCCAGGTGTCACTCTTCCAGATGTAAGGCGTCACATAGTACATGGTCATACGGTAGAGCAGGTCCTCGTTCCAGCCCGGGGCGACATAGTTTCTCTTCAGGCTATTCAGCGGGGTGAACCTCATCGGATAGGGATTCATACCCAGCTCGATGATGGTCCTGAGTCGGTAGTGGCACTCTTCAGGTGTTGTGCCAGGGAACCCGATAAGGCAGTAGAAGGTTACCTGGTGGCGATCAAGCCCCGCATCCTCCATAATCCTGGCCACCCGCCGCACATCCCCCTCTACGTCCGGGGTGTCAAAGGCGAAGCGCCAGTACTCCAGCCGGAGCTTCGAGTACAGCTCATAGTGCTTTTCCTGGAAGAAACGGATATCAAAGCCCGAGTTGATGTCAATTTCCCGTCCAAAGTTGACAAGTTTGTTGACGACCATCACCTGATGGTCCCAGCTGGTGGCCAGGATATTGTTGTCACCAAGCATCGGCGCTAGCGGGAAGTCGTCATACTCAAGGAGATCCGGCTCTACCTTCCTGACCCCACAGAATGGACAGTGATGGGGGCAGCCGCGGGAGGTGAAGGTGAGTTCATAGTTACCTGGGACGTGCTCAAACCTGTCATCCAGGCCCCGGTGGGGCTCAACACCAGTCTGTGTATGTACGTATTTACGCATGAAGGTGGCTGCCGGCCCGCCGATTTCCACATCCTTCCCCCAGTCCCTGACCATGTTTACTTGGCGAATCATCTCAGGAATGTCCCAGGTAAATATGACACTAAAGTAGAATTTGTCGTAGTCCTGGAGCCACATGGGCACCCAGGGGCCAACATAGACCTCATCCCCGAGGTCCCGGTGGTAGTTCGCTATCTTTTCCACGCCGAGATTATAGATGGTCTCACCACCCTTGTTGCCGAAGTAAGAGCAGTTGATGGCAGCCACCTTCATTCCTTCATTCCTGTACACTTCATGCTTGCCCCTTCTTCGCCATCTCCTCTTCGATGATTGTCTGGATGTACTTCCAGGATTTATGTTTGCCGCCCTGGTAGCGGCCGGCTTTGATGAAGGCTATGGCCACCACCTCAACTGGGAATTTTTGGAGGGCATTATAGGCACCCTGCCATATTGTCCCCGGTAGATTACCACCTACCGCCTGCTGCCAGAACTTCTCGAGCACCGGCATCCCCCACTGGGCGGCCCTGGCAGCTTCTTTCTCAGGGCTTGCCTGCTCAATACCAGGTGGAGCTCGCTGAACCGCCGCCCGCCCCGAGGACATATAGTTAGTCAATGTCTTCGTCAAAAAGTCAGTCAGGTCAGAGTTATTATTAAAATATTTCGAGAAGTCCTCCCGAACTGCACTACCCTGACCTATACTAACCTTGACTTGACTGACCTGACCTAGGACGGAGGGACTCTCGACAGACTCGTGTGTATCTACAGAGGGACTCTGGATTACTTCTGGGGACTCTCCTGAGAATAGCGGGAGGCTCTCTGGAGGAGGTGACGGTAGCTGCGATTTTGAGGGATGGGAGGGCCTATTTGTTGCATTCCAGTTGGGGAAAAAGATGTACTCCTCTTCGGAACTATGGTAGATAACCATACGGTAAGGATGGGTAGATGGCCAAGCTTCCATTTCGCTGAGGCAGTTATCCCTTAATTCTTTAACGGCTGTGGAGTCTAGGTCATCGTCGTACTTGTAAATAGCTGCTTTCAGAAAAGAGGAATCGGCTTGCAGTCTACCGTCATCATCGGCTTGTCCAACGCAACCTACGATGAGGCTACGCTCATCGCGGGAGAGTTTACCAATCTTCCGGTCGTTCCAAAAGAAGGGGTCAATCATTCTTCTACGCGGCATAGCTACACCCCATACTTGGCCGTTACATTAGTCTCTTTCTTCGGGCCGCTGGTAAGGTATTCCCAGGGCCTCAAATATACTTTCCTCCGTGTCGCCAGCGATACGCTGGCCGTTCTCATCGAATAGCCCCTCACCGCTGGCGTGAAGGCGCCAGCCTTTCTTCTTG
>CAZXWQ010000043.1:0-7310 GCA_964644545.1 uncultured Dehalococcoidales bacterium
ACCGGGCTTGTCTATCCACAGCTACACTTCCCTAAGGTCCATATCGCCACGCCTGCGGAGTGTCTTGCGTTCGAAGCCGATGACCTTACCCTCCTCACCAATTGTTACCTCGTAGCCACCCAGTAAATCAAGACCATCCGGTATAGATTTCTTCTCCACCAATTCCACCGTAACGTGCCATTTCCCATCCTCTTGGGAAAGTCCCCTCACGCCGACAAGCTCCAGGTTGCTGAGCTTGGCTACCTCTGCCTGAGCTACCTTGGCTGCTTCCATTGCACTTATCAAGGTCACACCTCCTTCTAGGTTTCTCCAGTCTGTAATTGACGCTCGACCTCGCTATTAATTATGCTCAGTCTTTGCTGGAAGGCGTCCGACTTCTCGAGCTCAACCACCATGCTGCCCAAATCACCGTTGACGATACGCAGCTTGGTGAGAACGTCTCCTACCTCGGCGAGAGATAGTCTATCCTGTGTTTTCTGTTGTTCTTCCATCCACATTTCGTTTACCTCCCTACTGTTAAGGTAGCCTCTCGTTATCACTACGGTGCTACAATAGGCACCTTTTCTTCTCTCATTTTTATCTCATCTGACCTTATTCGCTCATCCCAGTCAGCCATTACGCCATATTCCAACATTGTTTCCATGCCGGCAATGGCTGCCCTGAGATTTACCGCTATCAGCGGAATACCGCTGAGGGTGATAATTAAATCAGCGTTAACGATAAGTCCCTTGTCGAGAACCCTATCCAGCAGGTCCGAAAGTGTTCCGTGAAGCTCCCGGGTTGGTTCCATAACTACTCCACCGTGACAAAGCTGTACGGCGGCCAGGGTCCGGTGAAACGGACGGAAAAGCCAGCCATGCTGTCTATCTTTTCTAGTTCATCAGCTAAGGAACCAGTTCTTCCTCTGGGAACAAGGCATGACAGGTTTATCAGCATCTGCTTCTCCTCTGTTTTCTTTGTCCGCTCCACCTTAGCTTCAGCCACACAGCCTTTGATTCTGTGATAGAAGTCCCTGAAGCATCGCTCCGCTTCTTTTTCCACCTCCTCTTTGAGTAGCTTCTCCAGGCGCTGTCTGTACATATAGGCTAAGCCCTTTGGTTGGGACCTTATCTCCTCCTCAAGCTTTACGATCTCCGGGCTGGTTCCGGATAGCATAGTGGCAATAGTTTTGGGCTCCCAGAATACCTGGACTCCGTATTCCTCTTTTTCTCTCAGGCGGTCTAGCTTTTTCTTGAGCTCGTCACCCTCATCAATGAGCCATCTCCGAACGTTGTCGTCGGCATCAATGCCATCTTTATCCTGGATAATGGTGTCAAACCTCATCGGGAGAACGGTGCCAAACCGGCTCAGTGCAGCTTCAACTACAGCCTGATGGCTGACCACCCAGCGGCGCACCAGCTCCTCGTCATAGGAGGAGTACGGCTGTGCTGGGCAATTATGGACGACAGCGCAAAGCCCCTCAGTAGGTATGGTGTAGACTTCATTGCCCTCAATACCAATAGTGCCGAGGCTCAGCCTTTCACCAGCCTCAGTGATGCAGTACACATACCGTCCGTAGCTGTTTTCGTTCATTGCAGCCTCTCTCTTTCTGCCGTACTCAGCCATTTATCAGGATTGACGAAATTGTCTATCAGGTCATCCACCGCACTATCCAGTCCATCCCGTACGCTACTGACTGCTTCGGCAATTCCCATCTCCTCCTTAATTTGCTCGATGGCGCCGTCGAGCTCGATAAGTGCCTCGCCCAGCCTTTCTATCTCTGATTCAACCAGTCTGCCTCCCTCCATTCGCCTCAGTGCCTGGTGCTGTAAGGCATCCCGGATTATTTCTACCAGTGCGATAACCAGCCCGAGAAGACCTTGCTTCAGATTTGCTTCATCTATTTCTACTGTCATACGGTCCCTCTAGACCCTATTCAGCCGTTACCTCAGTTGTCTCCGTGGCCAGTTCCTTCCACCTGTCAGCTTGAAGGTTTGTTCCTGACGGAAATTCGAGACCCCACTTAGCCGCTGTCTCAAACGATGCCAGGGCTGCCCTTATCCTTATTCCCAACAGCTCGACTCCGACAAGAGAAATGGCAATATCGGCATTGATAACGAGCCCCTTGTCCAGAATTCGGTCAATGACATCTACCAGTGTTGAACTGTTGCCTCTGGTTGCCTCTAGCGCCATCTCTATGCCTCCTTACTTTCCTGGATTTCGCGCCACCTCTGCATCAGTTTGGCTTCTTCAGCCTCATACTCCGGCTCATTTATCTGCCCCGATTCCAGAAGCGTTTCCAGTTCTATTAGTCTTTCCTTAATCTGAGATTCATCGGGATGAAGCTCTCTATTCGCCTCGTCCCTGATGATTTCCAGTAGTTTCATGCCCATCTTACTGAACATATAGGTGAAAACCATTTACCACCCTCCATAGCTTACTTTAAGTACATTTCAAGATTGACGAAGTTGTAGAGAGGAACCGGCTTGACACACTTGAAAATGGCCCAGTCGCCGTGTTTTGCGTCCAGTTCCTCGATGGCAGCGTCAAACACTTTCTCCCTGGATATGTCCACCAGAAAGGAGGCGTTCAGTATGTTCGAGATATCAATTGGATAATTACGTCTGCCGTCAATAGCCACTTTCATCAGCTTCATATACATTTGGTCGCCGTATTCTTCCTGCCACTCCTCGACTTGTTGCTTTACCAGTTCACCAGCTTCCGCCAGCAGGCCGTGAACCTTCACCGGTATTGCCTGCTGGATTTCCCTTTGCAGCCTAGCGAGCCTTGGGCTTCTCTTGGCAAAGATGGCCAGCATTTTCTCCTTAATCCAGAAGACCTTGACCCCTGCCTCCATCCTGTGGTCCAGTTTCCTGAGGTAGTCTTTTAACGTGGAGTAATATTCGTCCATCAGACCTCTCAGTTTCTCCTCGCTATCACAGAGCAGCCCGAAACGTGCCGGAAGGATGGTATAGTCATTCATAAGTGCTTCCAGCACCTTGTTGTGGGCCATCATGTTCTTTCGTGTCGGATCACAGACGACAAATGAAGTGTCACTGACCACGGCTGCCATGTCTCTGCAATTTATGGTGTACACCTGGCTCCCCTCTTCAATCCCTGTTTGCTTTAGGCTCATTTCGCCATCCGCAGGGATGATACCGTAAATGTATTTACTTACCTCTTCCATATTTCACCTCCACCGGGTTACCACAATTACATCCTCGATCTGGTCTCGAATGGGTGAGTATCGACCGTTCCCCGCTGATGCTAAGCTTTTGGCACATCTCATGAGCATCTCGGATGCCTCGGTTACTTCCTTGAATTTCTCACCTTTTTCCGGGTCATCAGGGTTAATATCAGGGTGGTACCTCCTGGCCAGTTTTCGATAGGCATCTTTGATTTGCGCTGGACTTGCCTGCTTGCCCACGCCCAGCAATCGTCTCGCTCCAGCAATTGTCTCAGAGTTAACCACTCTTGCTACCAGGTTAACAAAGCTGTACGGCGGCATAGGCCCAATGTACTTGAAGGTCAACCTGCCTTCATACTCTTCTGCCAGCCGATTCACCTCCCGGTCAAATTCTGCTTCCCGGTCTCTCGCTACCAGGAAGGATTCATTAATTATCATTTGGGCATCGGTGAGCTTACCGGGACAGGAGGCAACGGCCACCTTATTCAGGCCCTCCAGAATGTCACTACAATATTGGCCTTTCAGTTCATCCAGAGCTGCAGCTACCACCTTACCCACCTCTATTTTCATCTTGCATGAATTATTAGCATCAGTTGAGGCTAATTCTTGGCTGAGTCTCCTGACCACCTCGTTCTTCCTCACTATCTCCTCCAGCATCCCTGCCTCGCAACAGATTGCCTGAACATTCAGTTCTATCTTTTTGTCCATTTCCCGAAGTGCATCCTTGAAGTCAGCGTAGGCGGTCTTCAGCAGCTTCCTCACATTATCTTTACTTCTGGCGATAATCCCAAAACCCATGGGGATGACGGTATAATCCTTGAGGATATTCTCCAGGACAATCTGGTGGGTTCTTAACCCGGAAATCTGTAGCTGCTCATCAAAGCGGTCATAGCTAACCACCGGCGTGCGGCTTACCACCGCCGCCAGGTCCTTGTAATTGATAGTGTCAACACCGTTATCACCAATCCCATCCAGGTTAAACTGCTTCTTAGCTCGTTCCTGTATAATGCCGTAGATATAGCTGCCCTGCTGGGTCATATCACGTCGCCCTCCCAGACTTGACTGAGTTAATTGCCTTGGTGAACTGGCTCGCATTTATGGTGAGCTTTTTCCCGGTGCTTCTAGCTTCCATATACTCCCTGATTGCCATCATAGAGGCTTCTCTGGTGATAGCCTCTATATCAGAGCCAACCAGTCCTTCAGTTTCCTGTGCCAGAGATTTAAGGTCCACATCTTTAGCAAGCGGTTTTCCCGTGGTGTGCACCTGAAAAATTTGTTCCCTGGCCTTCTCATCAGGGATAGGGAAAACTGTAATTTGGTCAAACCGGCCCGGCCGCAGTATGGCGGGGTCAATCAAGTCCTGCCGGTTGGTCGCTGCCAGGACAGTTACCCCCTTAAGCTCTTCAAGGCCATCAAGCTCAGTGAGGAACTGGCTGATAACTCTTTCGGTGGTCTGAGAATCTCCTCCCCTGAGCCCTCTTGCCGGCACGAGGGAGTCAATCTCATCAAAGAATAGGATGCAGGGGCTTGCCTGCTTTGCCTTCTTGAATACCTCCCTGACCCCCCGCTCCGACTCACCGACATACTTGCTCATCAGCTCCGGCCCTTTGACGGAGATAAAGTTGACCTCTGTCTCGTTGGCTAGAGCTTTGGCAACCATGGTCTTGCCCGTGCCCGGTGGGCCGGAAAGTAGAATCCCCTTGGCTGGCTTCGTCTTGGCTCGCTCAAAAATGTCTGCGTGTTTCAGTGGCCACTCTACTGCCTCAATTAGTGCCTTTTTCACGTTTTCCAAATCTCCAATGTCTTCCCACTTGATGTTGGGGACTTCGACAAAGACCTCACGAATAGCTGAGGGCTCGACTTCCTTCATTGCTTCTCTGAAATCGTCCATCTCCACGGTTAGGGCAAGTAGTGTCTCGTAAGGAATGTCCTCGGCCTGAAAATCGATGTTAGGCATTATCTTTCTCAGAGCGCTCATAGCCGCTTCCCGGCACAGCGCCTCCAGGTCAGCACCAACAGAGCCGTGGGTGATCTGAGATAATTTCTCCAGGTCTACATCAGAGCCCAGTGGCATACCCCGGGTATGGATGTGGAGGATTTCAAGCCTTGCGTTCTGGTCAGGGATGCCGATTTCAATTTCTCTGTCAAATCTCCCCGGCCTTCTCAATGCCGGGTCTAGGACGTTAGGGATATTAGTTGCGCCAATGACAATGAGGTCGCCTCGCGACTCAAGCCCATCCATCAGGGCGAGAAGCTGGGCCACCACCCGGCGTTCCACTTGTTTCTCACCCCCCATCTCCTCCCTTTTGGGAGCAATGGCATCAATCTCGTCAATGAAGAGGATTGCCGGAGCATTGGATTTTGCCTCTTCGAAGACCTTTCTAAGGCGTGCCTCAGATTCCCCGTAGAACTTGCCCATAATCTCGGGGCCGGTAATGTGAGTAAAGTAAGCATCTGTCTCGTTGGCTACGGCACGGGCGAGCAGTGTTTTGCCGCAGCCCGGTGGGCCGTGGAGCAATACCCCCTTGGGTGGGTCTATACCCAGCCGTTCAAAGATTTGAGGGTACTTCAGCGGGAGTTCAATTATCTCTCTTACCCGCTGAATCTCTCTATGCAGCCCGCCAATATCCTCGTAGGATATCTTCAGCCCTTTAGGTCCGGCTTCGGAGACGCCCTGAATCTCAATCTTGGTGTCAGAATGAATTGAGACGGCTCCTTTAGGTCCAGTTGATACAACGGTGAAGTCCTGGCTGCGGGCGCCGAAGAGAGTGGCCCTAATGGTATCTCCTTCTACCAGGGGTAATCCCTCAAGAAGGCTACCAATATACCTTGTATCGCGGTCATGGCGCATCGCCCTCATCAGGGTCAAAGGAGCAAGCAATATCTTGCTAGCGGGCGAACACTGAGTCTTCTCGATGGTAACCTTTTCATCCAGTGATACCTGGGCATTGCCCCGTACCAGTCCATCCACCTGGATAATTGACTTACCCCGGTCTTCCATGTACGTGGGCATCACTTTAGCCACCGTCTTCCGGTTACCCTGGATCTCGATGATATCTCCCACCTCAGCGTCTACCTGATTGAGATCATTGGGGTCAATCCTGGCTATCGCCCTGCCCACATCTTTGGGCTTTGCCTCAGCAACCCGTAGGGTCACTTGCTTTGCAGTTTTCGTCATGACCATTTCTTCTCCTGCCGCTATTGCCTGGCACCTCAGCCCTTTGGGAGGTTTATCTCCAGTATGCCGTTCTTGTAGGTGGTCTTCATTGCCTCTGACTTCACAGTGGTGGGGAGCAGGACTTCTTTAGCGTATTTCTGGTTTTTACCCGCCGCCGTGAGTTTCAGTATGTCTCCCTCTACCTCGAGGTCAATGTCCTTCTCCTCCACCCCGGGAAGCTCGGCAATGACCAGAATATGGTCCTCCTCTTCTAAGACATCCACCATCGGCTCTCTAACCTCCTCTACCACCGGTCCCCTCGGTGAATCCTTGATATTGCCGAAGGTCTCAATAACCGGCTTGCCTCCAACCAGCGTCCTCATGCTGAATCCATAGACGCCCCTGGCATTCTTGGGCAGCCCTTTAATCTCACCGGTCTTCCTGATCTCTTCCGCTTCCTCGCCCAGTTTGGAAGCCAGATCAATCAGGTTGCCTATTCCCTTGAACAGGCCGCTAAATTTCAGCTTGCCGATACCAAAGTCGATCTCAAACTGCTTTTCGTCTTCGTCTTTTGGCATATTGCCTTCCTCCTTCGCTTCGTAGCAGCGCAGTTCTTTTCACTACTGATATATGTTCGTAATTTCGAGGGAAGACTTCTATTTACTTCCTATAGTCTTTTCCCCTTTTGTGGTAATTCTCAGTTTTCCCGATTTCAGTACGTCGATGTAATCGGCTCTGCCGAGGGAGTTACACAACAGACGGATATAGTCCATCCCCCAGCCTGAGCTTATTTTGTGGGCTACTGCTCCTACGGTCGTCTCTCCTCCCTCATCCTTTATTGCCTTCAGTACCTCAATCTCGGTTCCCGATGCCATTTTTAGACCTCCTCTGCTTCATTTTTGTCGGTAGTTTTTAGATTCTTAGATTGACGAAATTATACGGTGGACCCGGGCCGATATATTTGAACCTTATTCTCTCAGCATATTT
>CAZXWQ010000043.1:7410-10451 GCA_964644545.1 uncultured Dehalococcoidales bacterium
AATTATACGGTGGACCCGGGCCGATATATTTGAACCTTATTCTCTCAGCATATTTCCTATCCAGGTCCTCTACTTTGCTGTCGAATTCCTTCTCCCAGCCCCGGTCTACCAGAAATGCGGCATTAATTATCATTGCATCGCCACGGACATCATTAAGGCATAAATCTAAGGCAACCTTTCTCAGATGACGAATTATCTCCTCTGCCTCTCTCTCCTTCTTGGTTGCCAGAGCGCTAGCCACCATCTCGCCCACTGCTATCTTATCTCTAAGGGTTCCTGCTTCAGGTGCAGAAGCCGCCCTTCCCTTCAACTCCTTTATTGGGGGGTTTTCGTCTACTATTTCCTGAAAAATGGCAGGCATGTTTCTCCAAAAGGCGGCTAAACCAAGCTCTATCTTGTTGTCCATATCCTTCAGCAGGCCAGTCAGTTCCCGGTAACGCTTTCTGAGAAAATCTCTTACTTCCTCAGCGTTAGCCGCCACCGTGAAGGCTCTCACCGGCAGAACGGTATAGTCGCTAACTACTCGCTCGACCACCCTCTGGTGAGCCAGCAGGTTTTCCTTGCTTAGTTCGTATTTATCAACCGGGAAGTTACTGATAACGGCACTGATATCCTGATAGCTGATGGTCGAGACCACATCATCTCGACCCCCCATCCCTATCGAGCCAAAGTTCCTCGCCTCGTTGGTGTTGATGATGCCGTAGATATATTTCCCTTGTTCTGCCATCTCAGTTACCCTGACCTTCTTTTCGGTTCGCCTCTAAGCTCCCTTTCTTTTACTAGCCTCGCCTCTCGTTCCAGGGCGAAAGCACGATAGTCAAAGGGCCTCCTGCCCCGGATTCGCGCCCATTCTCTGGCCATTATCCTCCGGGAGAAGGCACAGATAGAGGCGGCATTCAAGTGCCCTTTCGGCCTCTCCATTCGCTGATTTCTCATTCCCCAATCGGCTATTTTCTGCTCAAGCCAGTCCACTATCCCTTGCTCTTTATTCCCATTTCCTTCTTTGGAAGCATACTCTTCGGGTCTTATTCGCAGAAGCTCTACAGGCGATGTGCCCGCCCGGCGGCTACTTGCCTCTTCAGCAATCTGCCTATGAATTCTTTCCTCTTCTTGTTTTTTCTGCCATTCCCGTGCTTCCGGCTCTAGTCTAGCTACCCGCGGGTCCCTTGGCCTTTTTCGCCTCAGAGTCCTCGCTTTTTCCTGCGCCATCACCCGCTTGGCTTTAGCATGAGCATTTATTCTGCCGGTTGTCTCATCATTGGTCGTAACCATACTTCTATCCCCAAAGGTTGGCTAGTAATTCAGGGGCATCTTCCGCCAATTCTTTTTAGTACTTGCTCTCGGTTCCGGTGGCGAAACTCTCCCTTTTTCCAGCCCTTCACTGTGCTCCCTTGCCATCTTCATTGCTGATTCTATCTCCACTTCAAGCTCCTCCAGCCTCTTCCGGTTTCGCTCTTGTTGCTTCGCTAGGTGTGACCGCTCCTGCTTCAGCCTGGTCTTCTCACTGTTTAGCAGGAAAAGGTCCAGGTAAGCGGTATCTTTCGACTTCTTGGGTGCGGCACGAAGCTTGATACTTCGGGCCGACTTGATGCGAGACACGCCGGCAGAGACATCCGTTATGCTCTTCATCTCTATATCACCTCTCTTGAGCCAAGATGTTACCGATAGACCTTCTTCTTGGAAAGGACGACGTTCTTGGCGGTGCTGGCCCCGGTTACTTTCAGCTCAACCAGTTGCCCTGCTATAAGCCCGGCGGCCAGACGTATATTATCCGGTATCTTAAGCTTTCCTTCGTCAGCCACCTTGGCAAAACCACGTACCAATGTCATTTACGAAACCTCCTCTTCCTTGTTCATTACCAGTTAGCAATATGTATCAATCAGGTTGTTTACCAGTTCCTTTACCTTTAGCTGGCTGGACTTGCTTCCTACGCGACTGGTCTCTGAAGCCAGCACATCCTGGCAAACCTGTCTGAAGACGTTGTTTCCAGCACTTGCCAGACCGCCATTCATTACCTTCAAGGTCTTGGCAATGGTTATACAGCCCCGAACGGTAGGGGCAAACTCGCATTCTCCCGAGTCACGTAGCCCCCGAACAATATCGACTATCTTCTCGGCTTCTTCTCGCGCTAACTCAGATTTGGCCTCGGTGATGGCAATCTCGGTCTCCTTGTCGAAGTAGTCCAGGTCCAAGGTGACCATTCGGTCACGCAGGGCATCCTGGCTGCGGTGAACGCCGGCATAGTCCTCGGGATTGCTGGTAAAGATAGCAGTGAAGTTAGGGTCAACCTGGAGATAGTCGCTGTCCCCACTATTAGGCGGTAAGTCCATCATCTTCTCCTGCAGAACCGATAGCAGGACGTTGTTTGCCTCAGGGCGGGAGCGGGTGAACTCATCATAGATTAAGGCAAAGCCGTACTTGCAGGCGACAGTAAGGCGGTTGTCTATCCACTTCTTGGACATGTCCTCCTCGGTCTTCAGGACGGAGTGGATGAAGTTATCGATTACCTTCCTCATGCGGTAGCCGTATTCGCCACCAACCAGGTCAGAAGTGCTGAATTCCTCGTCGCCGTGAATCATAATTACCGGCCGTCCAATCAGGCTGGCGACATGCATAGCCAGAGTGGTCTTCCCGGTGCCGGTCGTCCCACGGAAGTGAATTGGAAATCCAGCTTCAATATAAGCCAGCGCCCGCTGGGTGATATCCTTGATGTAGTCTGTCTCTACAAAGTTGGGGAGAGCCTTCGGTTCCAGGACAGTGGTCATTTCTCCAGTTGGCATTTGGGCACCTCCTTCTATTATTTTTCACTTCTCATATCAACTTTGCCCTTGCCTTTGCAGAACGCGCAGGTCAGGTAGCCGCTGGGCTCTATGCCGCTGCCGCCGCAGTGGCTACAGGTCTCTAATGGTTCCTCAACGGCAACCTGCCTTTTGCCCCCGCAGACGTAACAGACAGACGACGGGGACATAATCCCGAAGGGGTCAATACCCCTGCCGTGGCAGAAGGCACACTTGACCATCGTTCTGTTCACCTGTCACCCC
>CAZXWQ010000043.1:10551-12575 GCA_964644545.1 uncultured Dehalococcoidales bacterium
GCTAGAGGGCAAAATAATCCATGTCCCGCTTTTCCACCTTGTTTTCGTCCATCAATCCCTTGAGTATTTGTGCCATCTGGATACGCGCCGTACCAAACTCTTCTTCCAGCTCGGTCATCCTGGCGCCATCAGGGTGGTCAGCCAGGTAGGCAAAGACCCCGTCGCTGAGGTCAGCTTTACCCGGTGCCATCTCGGCAGGTTCAGCAGGTGGCATGGCTTCCTCTTCAGCCGGCGGCGCCTTGGGTGGTACCGTTATCTCTACCGCTTTCATTCCCCGCTTCCCCTGCACAATGTTCGCCAGCTTCTGCCAGGCGGCAGCAGTCTTCTCCCCCTCCGCCCTGAACTCGCCAAGCAGCTGGTTAACACTAGCTACTCTTTCCTTTGCCTGGCCCAGCCTCTGCTTAAGGTCAGCCTTGGTTTGCTCTAATCTCTCTGCCTCGGCTTCGCTCAGCTCGTGTTTTGCCTTTCCCAGATCGGCTTTGAGTTGAGTACTCATCTCCTGATGGGCTGCCCTGAGGTCATTGAGCAAAATAGTAACCTGTTCTATTCTCTCCCTTACCTCTGCCTGTCTCTGCTGCAAATCAGCCTTGGCTTGCTCTAATCTCTCTGCTTCGGCTTCGTTCAACTCGTGCTTAACCTTGCCCAGCTCTGTCTTGAGCTGCCTGCTCATCTGTTCATGGGCTGCCTTAAGGTCACTGAGCATCCCGCTAACCTGGCCTATTCTTTCTTTAGTCTCGGCCTGCCTTTGCTGTAAATCAGCCCTGGCTTGCTTTAATCTCCCCCCCTCGGCTTCGCTCAGCTCGTGTTTTACTTCGCCTAGCTCTGTCATGAGCTGATAGCTCATCTCCCCGTGGGCTATCCTGAAGTCGTCGAGCATGCTATGGGTATCAGCCACCAGCTGTCCCAGGGCATTTACCCTCGCTTCATAGGACGCTACAATATCTTGTGTCAGGCTCTTGATATCATCGGACCTTGCCACTTCTTACCTCCTTTTATATATTTTGTAATTTCCCCACCCCAACTCCTGCATTAACTTTTTGGGAATCTGGCTCTTTCTGCTTGGCATGGAACTTGCTGATAACAGCCTTAAACTCCTTTGGTTTTACCGAGCCCTGGCTGTTTAGCAAATTCTGCAACTCGGTCATGAACTCTTCCTGCTCCTGCCTGTTATCATTTAGCCGGCTGGCCACCTTGTCCTGCGCCAGGTTCTGCCATGCCTGGATATGAGCCAGGGCTTTCCTGAAGTCAATTGATTTCCCGGCCTGAGCATCGGCAAGAAGTCTCCTCAGTTGAGCGGCTGTATCTTTGTGGACAAGTATGAACTCGTTGAGCAGATTCTTTATCTCCTGGTGTCTCTCTTCCTGGTGTAACTCTATTTCAACCATTATGTTGTCGTAGTCTTTCTTCCTTAAAGACGCGCTGACAGCCAGAGTCTCTCGAAGATGATTATTGACTCTTCCCAGCGCTGCCTTGGATTCCTGCATTATTCCATAGGTGTGGTCAATGAGCGCGCCTACTGCTGAAATCCGCGCTTCATAGGAAACGACAATGTCCTGGACTACGCTTACCATTTTTTCTTCCTCTTTCATCTTACGGCGCACCCTTACTTCTCTAATGTGGTGGGACAGGGAAGGGGATTTGGTATGGTATGCTTTGCAGGACACCATAGCAAAGCCCTCACCTGTAGTGGTGAAGCCTGAGCTATGCGGTTGCCGTTGCGGTTAGACCAATTGCCTCAGCGTACTTGAGGAAGGTCTCTACCGAAGCGACCACCACTCTGGCTTCAATGGTGAGCAGTTCGATACCGACGAGTGAAACTCTGGCCCATGCGTCGATAACGATGCCCTTGTCCAGTATGCGGTCGATGACTTCCACGATGCTGGACGAAGCCATGCTTTTCTCTACAGCCATTAACTTTTACCTCCTTTCCTTCTAGATTTGGATTCAAAGAGACTTTCATCGATAGGCATGTTGTTCTGCTCGAGAAAGTCCCTGAAATCCTCTTTGCTGACCCGGAAATGGCC
>CAZXWQ010000044.1:0-3702 GCA_964644545.1 uncultured Dehalococcoidales bacterium
GTGTTGGGATACCCGATATAGGCACCAAGGGAGAGGTAAAAGCCCATATCAAGGTACTGCTGCGCGGTTTGGATATCGCCACTGAAGCAGTGAATAACCCCCCGGCGCTGCCTGTGCGGGTCTTTGTACCATTTTGTCCAGTCCCGCAGCAGATTCAGCATCTCTTTCTCTGCCTGGCGGCAGTGAATAATTATAGGAAGGTGCAGCTTTACCGCCAGTTCCAGTTGCCATTCCAGCACCTGCAATTGCGCCCCTCGTGGCGAGTAGTTCCTGTAGAAGTCAAGTCCAGCTTCACCGATAGCGACCACTCTGGGGTGTTTGGCGATTTCCCCGATTTTATCAATATCCGCCTTCTGCACAGTAGTTGCTTCGTGGGGGTGGCAACCTGTTGCGGCAAGCACTCCCGGATATTTCTCCGCAAGGTTAACTGCCTTTTTGCTTGACTCCAGATTGACACCCACGGTGATAATCGTGCTTACACCGGCGTCCTGGGCTCTGGTTATCACCTGGGCACGGTCTCTGTTGAACTGGTGCATATCCAGGTGCGCGTGGGTGTCCACTATTGACAGGCTCAGTCCGTCCAGTGTACTCCTCCACTAAGATAAATCAATCTCAATTCCGCGCTTTACAGGGGGGCAGTGCAAGACTATGACCGCACAGTGAAGGCACAATTTCGGGTTTCATATCTCATCAAATCGTGCCGCCTTTTTGGTCAGTTACCGCCTCGCTACCCCAATAAGCTCGCCAATATCCTTTATTCCCTCTCTGGTCATGAATTGCTCTATCCCCTCCAGAACATCAAGCGGGGCACTGGGGTTAGTGAAGCCGGCGGTACCTACCTGGATAGCGCTTGCTCCGGCCATGAGAAACTCTATGGCATCACTGGCGGTAGTAATACCACCACAACCAACGACCGGCAGGTCGACAGCACCAGCCACCTCGTAAACCATATGTAGTGCCACCGGTTTTATGGCCGGCCCGGACAGTCCTCCATATATGTTGCCCAGCAGAGGCCTGCGCCTGGTTATATCTATAGCCATGCCTCTCAGTGTGTTAATCAGCGATATCGCGTCTGCCCCGGCCTCAGCAACCGCCAGGGCTACCCTGACTATGTCACCGGTATTGGGAGTCAGCTTGACGAGAACAGGGAGAGAGGTAGCTTTCTTGACAGCGGCGGTTACCTCGGCGGCTGAATCAGCGTTAACGCCGAACTCAGCACCACCAGCTTTAATGTTAGGACAACTGATGTTCACCTCTAGCCCGCTGATGCCAGTTATTCCGTCCAGCCGCCCGGCTAGCCGGGCGTAGTCATCAACTGTCTCGCCAGCAATATTGACGATAACTGGCACACGCCAGCTTGCCCAGATTGGTGCCTTCTCCTTAATTAGAGCGTCAACTCCGATATTCTGTAGTCCGATTGAATTCAGCAAGCCACCGGGTGTCTCAGCCAGGCGGGGCTGAGGATTACCCTCTCTGGGCTCAAGGGTGGTTCCCTTGCACACGATAGCCCCCAGCTTCTCAATATCGAATAGATGGCTGTACTCCGTACCGTAGCCAAAGGTACCCGAGGCGGTCATTACCGGATTAGCTAGCGATAAGGCCTCACGGTTTCCGGGGGCTAGTTCAATTGATAGATTCACCAGCAACTCCTCAAGGGAGGCTTGTCCGGGTACCGGCGTTATTGAAGAAAAATCTGTCGCCAAGCTCCTGGGCCATCATTACCGAAGCTGGCATCCCGGTGCAGTGGGACACGCCTACCTTTTGCACGTCCAGCTCTTTCAAGGCAGCTATTGTCAGCAATATCCGCTCTTCAGAGGCGCCGACAAGGTGGCAGCCCCCAATTACCATATGAACTGGTTTTACACCGGTAATCTGCTGAGCATGGTACAGGGTATTGATAATACCGTGGTGGCCACAACCCAGCAGGACCACCAACCCCAGCTCGGTATTTATGATGAGTGCCTGGTCATCAAGGAGCTTATCAGGTTGCCAGCCAGAGTCTTCTTTCACGAAAAACCGGTTTGGTTCAATCTCCTCAAACTCGGTTACCATAGGGACCTCGCCGGTGGTCATAATATTATCAGCTATCTTGGTTGGTTTGGTAGTCAGGTTGAAGCGGGCCCCGAGGCTTTCCAACTCCTGGCGCTGAAAGGGGATGCCGATATATCTTTTACTATCTCCCCGCCCGCGTGCATACTTGGCTGCCCACATGTCCGGGTGGGCTATTACCTCTACCTCTTTTCTCATCAGGCGCAGCACCTGTTGCATACCTCCGGTATGGTCGAAGTGACCGTGGCTGATAACAATCTTATCGACCTTGCTGAGGTCAATACCGAAAATACCAGCATTATGGCTGGCGGAGATGCCGGCCCCCGTATCGAGCAGGATGTTCGCCACATCTGTTTCCACTAGGATACAGAGACCCCATTCAGCCAGCAGCCCGCCTCGACCGGCGGTATTTTCACTCAGGGTGGTAATGCTGATTTCCATTTCCCCCTCCTATGTGAAGATTATAGGTTATATATTATTAGGTCGCAACCTCCTGTTGGTGAAGAGCAGGGGAAATACTATATCGCTCAGGCAGCAGGGAAGCCAGACGGCAAGGAACAGGAATAAAAAGATGACAAGGAACTGTATCCAGTCTACGGTTGTGCCCAATGCCATAATGACGTGGAACAGGGATGCCCAGGTGCTTATCAATACGTGTCCCGAGTGTGGGACTTCCGTTACCGGCTTCCAGAAACTGATGGCAATACCCAGTAGGGCCGCTGGATTTACTATCCACCACTCTTCGATAAAACCTATGTGGATGCCCCGGTTCGGGAGGTCAAGCAGGATTTCTCCCAGATAGGGGATTAACGAATCGCTTATTGTAGCTATGCCTATGGAGCCAAAATAACCCACCAAAATAACGGCCCATATTTTCTGGCTGCCATGTTTTCTATACAGGGCTGCGGTTACCAGGGCACTTAAAACGACATGGAGGGGGTGCAATATGTAGAAAATGGTGTGTGAAACCGGAGAGACCCGGGGTAGAGCGTTAGTGGACAGTATAATGCCCATGATAATGATGCCACTTACCGCTCCCAAAGCAGTGAAAGGGACGTGGTGTCTGAGTTCACTTGCTATTTGTTTGAGCACCTCTGTCTCCAATATCTAATTGAAAATCATTTTCATCAATACTTTATGGAGATGGTACAATTATCGCAGCACTCCAAAGAATCTATGTTGCTTACTGACAAGCCCGGCAGAGGCCAACGAACTCAAGCAGGTGGTTGTCTATTCTAAATCCGCTCTCATTTGAGAGCCTTTGTTCCAGTTCACCAATATTAAGACCGTGTCCGGTGAAATCAACAACCTTACCGCAGTTAGAGCAAATCAGGTGGTGGTGGTGTTGCGGGGCACTAATTGCATAGCTGCGGCAATTGCCACCAGCATGTAGCTCACAGATGAGTTCCAGCTTGGAGAGTATATCCAGGGTACGGTAAACGGTAACCAGCCCTATACCGAGCTGGTCTTTTTGTACCTTCTCGTATATCTCCGCCGGTGTAAGATGGTCCTTACTGGAAGCGATGATACCTATCACCACTCGCCGCTGTGGGGTAAGTTTATAGCCGTGATGCCTTAAAGTAATGGCTACTTTCCTATCTGTAAACCTCATCTCAAAATATAAATGAAAATTATTATCATTTACACTATATA
>CAZXWQ010000044.1:3802-12566 GCA_964644545.1 uncultured Dehalococcoidales bacterium
TCTGTAAACCTCATCTCAAAATATAAATGAAAATTATTATCATTTACACTATATATAAATCGCCACTTCCTGTCAAGGGTTTGTGCCCCTCAGGTATGTTTATACCACTTCTGTTCCTCCCTGTAGTTGCGAGTGAAGCAAAGCAATCCCGAAAACAGGGGAAAAAGACGAGAGATTGCTTCGCCCTTCAGTGGAAGGGCTCGCAATGACCGGGGTCAGGAACCAGTATATCGCCAATAATATGAGCGTGTAGGTGAGGTTGCCAAAAACATATAAGTAGGATACACTAGGAATATGTTATATATGGGTACTTCGGGCTTCAGCTATGAAGATTGGGTAGGGAGCTTCTACCCCGCAGGTATGCCCAGGCGGGAATGGCTTAGCTACTACGCCCGCGAATTCGATACCTGCGAGGTGAACTCAACCTACTATGCTATACCCAGACCTTCGACAATGAAAGCTATGACGGATAAAACGGGTGAGGGTTTCCTTTTCTCTGTTAAGGCGAATCAAGAAATGACCCACAGGAGGGAAGATAACGCCAACGTTTTTCAGGCTTTTTGTCAGGTATTGGAACCAATTGTTTCTACCGGGAAGCTAGGTTGTATTCTGGCTCAGTTTCCCTATAGTTTCAGGCCTAATCGCCACAACTGGGACTACCTGAGACTGTTTAAAGAGCGAGTGCAGGACCTGCCGGTAGTGATAGAATTCCGTAACGCTCAGTGGCTGAGGAGCGATTTGTTTGACTGGCTTCGGCATCTGGAGCTGGGCTTCTGTTGTGTTGATGAACCTCAACTGCCCAATCTTTTACCGCCACTCGCTGAAGTAACCAGTAAGATAGGCTATGTTCGTTTTCATGGGCGCAATAGTGCCAAGTGGTGGCAGCATGAGCATGCTTATGAGAGGTACGATTATACCTATAGCTCCTCAGAGCTCAGTGAGTGGTTGCCAAAAATTCAAAAGATTGATAAAATAGCTGAAAATACTTTTATCTTTGCCAATAATCACTGGCGCGGGCAGGCAATCAGCACTATTCGTCAACTTCGGATGATGGTGGATTAAACCGTCCGTTTGTTAATACCCTCTAGCCAAGCTCAACTATATTAACTTACCGGCAGATACACAGTTAGACCCGAAACAGTATAGCTCAAGCCTGACAGGCAAGCAGGAGGAGGTAGAAGTGGATGATAATTTAAATTTACTTCGTGCTCGTCTGGAGAATGAAAAAAGGCGCTTAGTTGATGAGTTGGAGCAATTAAGAGCTGGCATCCGTCCCACCGAGGAGAGACGGGAGGGAAGCCCCTTCGGTAAGAGAGAGGAGGAGGCTACCGAAAGCCTTGAGTTGGAAAGGCGGCTCGCCTTGGAGAAACAGATGAGAGACCAACTGGCTGATGTGGACCATGCCTTGCAGAAGTTTGAAGAAGGAAAATATGGTTTGTGTGAGGATTGCGGCCAACCTATCGACCCGGCTAGATTAGACGCACTTCCGCAAGCAAAACTGTGCTTGAATTGTAAAGCTCGTCAGGCAAAGAATGCAAAAGGCAGATTCTCCGCTGGGTAAGTGGCAGAATGTAGCCCTTTACCTTGTAGTATTGGTGGTGGTAGCCGCCGACCAGCTCAGCAAGATGTGGGTAAGGTCCTATCCTGAAGGGCATTTTATACACAAGATCGGGTTCTTCCATCTGACCCATGTCCAGAATAGCGGGGCTGTCTTCGGCCTGTTTCAGGGTCAATCATTCGCCTTAACTATCATTGCCCTGTTAGGCATTGTCTTTTTCCTCGTACTGGCCCTTTTCTTGTATCGTAGTTTCCCGCTTCTGACCAGCATGCCCAACAGGATAGCCCTCGGTTTGATTCTGGGCGGTACGGTGGGTAATTTGATTGACCGTCTGCGCCTTGGCTATGTCACTGATTTCATCGATTTTCGTTACTGGCCGGCATTCAACGTTGCCGATTCATCTTTAGTTATCGGTAGTATCATAATTGCCTATTCTCTCCTTCGCTTTGCCATAGCCGAAAAACACTGATTCAAAAGTCTAGAGTAAAAAATATGAAGTCACTTTCAAACCCTGTGTATCTCTCTCTCCTTTGAAGGAGAAAGACTGAGGTAGTGAGGTTGGCAAGCAATCCTGAGGTATATAGATTTATAGTTGATGTACCGGGTGTGCGCCTTGATAAATATGTGGCTGAGAAGTGTCCACAACTCTCCCGTACGCGGGCTCAAAGGCTTATTAGCGAGGGCTATATCATGGTTAATGACTCCCCGGTTAAAGCGTCGCTCAAACTTGATGCCGGAGATGGCGTGACTATCACCATACCCCCAATTACTCCCAGTCCTTTGTTGCCTGAGGCTATCCCGTTCAATATTATCTATGAGGACGATGACCTTTTAGTGATAGAGAAGCCGGCCGGCCTGACAGTTCACCCGGCACCGGGACACCCTGGTCATACCCTTGTCAATGCTGTTCTGTCCTACCTGTCGGGCTTACCTGATGCCGGTGATTCTCTGCGGCCGGGGATTGTGCATCGGCTGGACAAGGATACCTCAGGGGTAATGCTGGTAGCCAGGAATAGTGTGGCTCAGGCTAATCTGTCAGACCAGTTCAAGACCCATTCCGTAGTTAAAGCCTATCTGGTGCTGGTCAAAGGGCACCTTACTCCAGAGCACGGTCTCATTGAGGCACCCATCGGGCGTGACCCCCGTAACCGGAAACGGATGGCAGTAGCCACTGAGAGCAGGGGCAGGGAGGCTCGCACCCAGTATCATGTGGTCAAATATATTGATGGCTATACTCTGCTCGAGGTAATTCCTGAAACAGGACGCACCCACCAGATACGGGTTCACCTTTCGGCTATTGGCTATCCGGTGGTAGGAGATTCAACCTACGGAGTGAAGTCGGCCCATCTATCGCGGCAGTTCCTGCATGCTTCTCGCCTGGGCTTCCACCTGCCCTCCACGGGAGAATACGTGGAGTTTGAATCTGAGCTACCTGCGGATTTAGAGCAGGCACTGAGGGAGATTTCGTAGAATTCTAGATTATTTAGGGAACCTATTCCCCTGAAGCACCCAGAAAAATCTCCGATTTTCCTGGGAACCCACTAACTCCGTTGCCTTATTTTATTTCCCAAGGGAAGGGGGGAATAATAAGATAGGGACGAAGCCCATTTCCAAAATCTCTTCCCCATTTCATTGAAAGTAACGGGTACAAAAAGAGAGTCAAAGAGAGGCGAAGCCTCTCTTTTAAAAGCTCTTCCCCCTCTCCTTGGTAAGGAGAGGGGGAGTGGATGCAATTGATACAACCTCACAAGTCTCAGAATCCCTTCGCCTTGTCTTAATAAAACCCCTTGCTAAGCCATCAAGGCGGAATACTGTTTAGAGTTAGCAATTTCTAAACCACTGAAAGAGGACAGACACAATCCAGTAGCTAGGTGGATGACCACGTTTCACTTTCTCAAACACGGTGATAAGCCCGACTTCAATGTGAAGTGATGAAAAATCTGGTGTAGAATAAAGGGGAGGGTGATGTGATTATATCATGGTCTACTTGGGAACAGGCCCAATATAATCTAGTACAGGATTTCATAGACCTTCTGTATCCACCAGCGTATGCCTACGCGATTGAGACAAAATTTCTCAAAACTACAAGAATCGAAGGCCTAATCGAAGACCGCTTCAATAGCCTTGAGCTTCCCGAGACAAAGTTAGTTCGTCTGGAGCAACTCTTGAAAGAGGCACCAACCTTGGAGGAATTTCCACGAGGGGCTAGGGATTGGGCCACACTGTTCACATTTAATCTTCTAGAGGGATTCGGGCAAGGCGCTGCTTCTAACCTTCAGGCTGCTGCCTTTGAAGGGTTAAAACAATTCGCAAGCACCTGGGGCTTGTATCTGGCTCACGAGATGGAGCGTGCATTCCACAGATACGAACTCTTCACTGCATTTAGTGACTTCGTGGCTGAGGTAGCCATTCGCATGCTCTTCCAAACCCCAGCTAAAGAGCTGGGAGATGTGTTTCGCGAATCAATGACGCCGGCCTACCTCCGCGCAAGCGAGACCGTCGTTTACGAGCTTGCCCTTTTTAATAACAATCAAGCCAGGATGCGGGTCAGTCAAGGTTTCTTGCAGGCTTCAGATGCTGAACTAGAGCGGGAGATTGATAATATCTTCACTGGCTACTCGGGGGTGCAACTTGGTAGGCAGATACAACGGATGGTGGCCGTGGTGACATCGCGGCTGAAGAAGCTTTTTAGTAATGATAGGTTTAGGGATGAATTTCATAAGAACCTTTCCACTGCGGGGCTTATTACCTACAGATACATATCTTGGTATATAGGCTATAGACTGCACCGCAACCTGCAGTGCAACCCCGAGAAAACTAACGGGCTGCTCGAAGCAATAGGGCATCATAAAGAAATTATGGCAGTTATGGAACAATATCGCTACGGGTATAGCTGGGATGGGGATAGGACCAAAGCTATCCGCCTCGGCTGGCTGGCAGTGGCGCCAAGGTATTTTCATCTTAGTGGAAAGGTCGAAAGCATAACAAAGGACGAGACGGAAGAGAAATTAATTGGGGTAGCACAGGGGCTTGAAGATTACACCGATAAAAACCCAGCAATAGACGCACTGAAAGATGGTTTTTTAGGCAAACTCGGAGCATATCTAATGAAGGCTGCTAAGAATGAGGAAACAGATTATGTAAGAAAACAGATGTCCGATGGCAACATAGCTTTGACGAAAGCACGACACGCTTCTGACCTTCGTAATCCAGATGAGGAGGCAGACGGCGAGCTTTCTGATGACGAGATACTAAGCCGAGAAAAGGAGAAGCATTACCCCTCACGTGACTCCGTAGTCGAGGAGCTAGAATCTAAGGAGACCATTGAGGAATGGTATAAGTCATTGACGGAAAGTGAAAAGACAGCTACAAACTTGAAGTCTGCTGACTACACAGAAGCAAAGATTGCCGACATGATGGGAATCAGCCAGCAGCGGGTTTCACAACTTCTTCAGCAATCTCTAAGGAAATACAAAAAACTAAAAATTCATTGATAATCCCCTTGTAAAACCTAAGAATCTTACGCTTATACCGGGTGAGGGAGAAAATCTCACCCGGTATTTTGTTTATCAGGGCGGCAGGTATGACAACCTTAGCGGTATTGGACAAGGAACTGGAGAAGCAACTCAGGCAAATTGAGCAACTTGAGACGGAGTTGTTCTTCAAGCGTCTATGGCTAGCTGGCTTAAAATCAGCTAAGGATGCCCTGCTGCGTGAGCTAGTGGTTAGCGACAAAGAGGTAGAGCAGGGCGGTGAAAAAGCGACGTGAGCGAAATCAAAAACGCATAGTGGTAACTATGCGTCATGTGGCTACTCGCGATGGTAGCGCGAGGCTTTCCCGTACCATAGACATCTTGCTGGGGTCGGCGGCAAGAGGCACTGCCAAATCAGAAGACAGCATTGATACCAAAAAAGAAGGGCCACCGCATCAAGCTCCTGCTGAAAATACACTTACTGGTGGTGATGAAGAGAGTAACTCCCATGAATGAGGATGAGATGTCCAAAGTAACCACAAGGACTTGTATCGACGAACCCCTTGATCTCCGGCAGATTGAGAGGCTCATTGCTGCTGCCGACAATCCCAGGGATAAGGCTTTCATTGCCATACTAGGGAGGGGCGGGACACGTGCCACTGAAACGATCCAAGTGGAGGAAAGTGATATTGACTTCGAGAGAGGAACTTTAACCATCATACACTTGAAAGAGCGGTTGAAATTGAAATGCCCGAAGTGCGGGGAGATTTTAGGTAAACGGCACCTCTTTTGCCCAGGTTGTGGAAACAAGGTAGACCAAGCTATACGAGAAAAGGTCGAGCAACGGCGACAACGGATGATACCGGTTGACCGTGATACTCTACGACTCCTAGATGAATATCTCCGATGGCGGCGTAAATTTCCCTATCGCGGTCCACTCCTATTCCCATTTTCGCGTCAAAGAGGCTGGCAGATAGTTGAACGGCTCGGTCGGCGAATAGGAATAAAGGGGCTTCATCCTCATAGTCTACGCCATCTGCTGGCTACAACGTGGGTAAGCAAAGGGCTAGATGTCAAAAAACTTCAGTTGATGCTCGGGCATGCCAGCATCTCGACAACGATGGAGTATGTTGACTTTAGCTTCGAGCAACTGAGGTCTGAATACGATAAGCTGTGGGAAATCAAGGAAGATGAAAGAGCAGAAACCGAGGATTAGGAAAGCAAGAAAAGAGCCAACCAGGGAGAGGAAACCCAGGAATCCTCCGCAAATAACCATCCCCTGGGGGAGAGGCGCCAGTGAGTATCGTCCTGGTCTCTTTACAAAACAGTATTTTGAAAAGCATGGTGAGGCCTGTGCTGCCGACATTTACTATGCTCTCAGTCGGGAGATAGAACGTCTAAACAGGGAAAGAATTGAGATAGGAGAGAAGCCCTTCGAAAGACCAAACTACTCAAGCTTCAGCAGGTATTTCTACTGGTTCCTGATACTAGGGCTCATAGAGCGCACTGACAGACGAGAGCCTGCTATTTACGATTTCTTGCAGAAGCGCGTCTTCTACAGGTTAACGGACAAGGGCAGGGCTGAGGTGAGGGCTTGGGAGGACCCGATTTCAGTAAGACATCCGGAGTTTCGCTAAACAAAGTCTATGAATGGCATATTGAGCTGGTCAACACAAATGGGACTCACAAAAGGGGTATTATATTCAAGCTTGTATCGACTAGTTAGTCCAAGTAATCCAGCTCAGTCCAAGAAAAGTCCAGTTTCAGTTCAAGATTTTGAAATGGAACACTAAAATAGATGCGTTTTGATATTTCGTTTCAACCGTCTTGCGTGGCATCTTATATGAAAAAGGTGGGACAAGGTGGCTCTAACACCAGCTCATTTCTTCCAGGGTGTGGGCTGCCTTGGACTAAAATAGTGGAGGCAAGACCATGTCGCTTACTGATGAAATTTACCTTGAACTCTTGGACGGACTGGAGAAAGGTGTGGACTGGCAGCATTTCCTAGCTAAGCACAGCGCTAGCAAAGGGCCGCTATATAGTGCCATAGGGCGATTCTTTACCGAGGTCGAACCAAAAATAGTGGCCCTAAATGAAGAAAAGAGCCGGGTCCAAGGCGAGTTGGACCAGGCTGGACTGACGCTGGACTCTTTGGACCGGAAGATAAAAGAAGCAGAGAGTAATTTTGCGTCCCTGGAGGACAGGAAAAATGTCCTCAATGAGCAAGTTGAGACCCTGGAGACCAAACTTGCAGAAAAGAGTGAATTGGCAAAGCATCTGGCGGAACTTGAAAGGCTTGGCTTTAATATCGAGAGGCTAAGGCAGTTACAGGACGCCCTTAAAGAGATCGGTATGAGACACGGCCTTAAGGGTAAAGAGGCTGTCAGCAAGTTCTTCGATGACTTAGAAGATTACGAGGCAGTACTCGGGGCTGAGTTACAATTAAAAGGGCTTCAGACGCAAATAGAGACCAAAAAACTAGAAGCCGAAAACTGGCAGGCAAAAGAGGAGGCGCTTAGGAGAAAGCATGACGACTTAAAGGAAGCCCTTGGGGCAGTGCATGCCCTCCGCACCAGGGGCATCAAGGTAAGCCAAATAATTACCTGGCACCAAATTCTGAACCGGTTTCAAACAGTGGAGCAATTTGACCAAAGTCTATTGCACTATGGCGACATAACCAAGCTGCCAGAAGCGAGGAAAGAAGAAACTGAAAGCTATGAGCTAAGACTAGCGAAAGCCCAAAGCCAGGTGGAAACTCTGGAGAAGGAGAGGGCTAAAATCGAGGGAGCAATTGACGCCCTCAAAGTAGCCGGGGTTAAAGAACTTAAAGCTATGACTGAAGCAGTGGGAAAACAGCTAAAGGCAGTGGCCGCTAGTGAGATAAGGGAAACCCAGGCTGTAGGCCAGGAAGTTAGAAGCGAGTTTAGTAACTTTTTTACTCAACTTGACGTCCTAGTTAAAAAGGCCTTTGAGATCGGGCAGGAGTTTGAAAAAATAAAGGAGGAGCTGCAGAAGTACGAAGGGGTTAAGGACGCCCTTGAGTCTCACGCAGTCGCATCGGAAGCAGAAAAATGAGTTCGTTCCTAAATAGTCTTAACGACAGGCTAACAGCAATGGAACAAGAGATGCAAACCCTTCCTGGAGAGCTTGATTCTATTGTGACAGGTCTCGACCGGGGTAAATTGAGAAGCCTGTTCTTCCGCCTTAACCAAGATTTTAACCAACTACTCGACGAACTTTTTGCTCCTCAGAGGAGTAGGGTATTGGCATCTCCCCTTGTAATAACGCCGGAGCCCCCTTTCATCAGGCTAGTAACTAGTGAGGACTTATCCAGGTGGCGAGCTGCTCACAAATCGGACGTGCAGGTGGTAATAAGCAAGGGAAGGGTGGGAGTGATGGCTGCCTCCGAGGTTGCCGGTAAATGTAAAACGACAGTTTCTGAGATAATACGTGTTGCTCAACAACAAGGCTATATAGTTCTGAGCTGGGACCAATATCAAAAGCTATTGGATGCAATAGGCAGACTAATTGGTGAGGATGAGGAACGAGGTAGAATCACCGGGTTACCTTTGTCAACCACGACCCCAGAATAAGGCTACTAAGCTACCTACCTGAAATCTCTGCCTGAGGCAGCTCAGCGTAACCGGCGCAAGCCCAGCCAGCTCCGGGCTGTCTCCTCCGCCGTCTTGCCTCAAATAACCGTGCCTTGTATTCGAGAATCCTGGCTCTGCGC